>JBFMAX010000017.1 GCA_040755395.1 Nitrospirota bacterium | reverse complement strand
CGATTCCTGACAGGAGGCCCGCGATTTCCGCAGGAGCGCATCCGGGCTCTCTCGTCCATGCGTGGCCGCTGGTGCTCTCGTCTATCATGTCATGCGTAACGAAACGACTCCCGACCCCTTTTCTCATCTCACCGTACTGAGAACCCCTGGCGTATCCGCCAGGTCCCCGGAACAATACCAGCATTTCCAGAGGAACAATCGCGATGCAGCGGGACGTAGACTCGCGGCGCGAAGAATGCTGCTCTCCGCCCCCTCCCCGCGGAGAAGATGGGAACGGAAACCCCGAGAGTTTACAGAAAATTAACAGAGCCGAATACTCGGTGTAACGAGTTTTCACTACCCTATCCATTGTGTATGGATGGGGATATGTCGCGCTAACGTGGGACCGGCGCATTAAACAACCCTGGGCGCGGGAGGAAGGAGATTCTTATGGAAGGCGGCTACTTCCTGCATATGCTTGACGGGCGCGTGCGTATCAAAGTCCCTGAGATCAAGCGATCCCCGATGAAGGCGTCCCAGGTCGAGAAGGCCTTGGCGAAGGTGAAGGGCATCACACACGTCCGTGCCAATGCGGTGACCGGAAGCGTGCTGGTCCTGTATCACTCCAAAACGATCACGCCGCACCGGATCGCGGAGACGCTGAGGGAGCTGGGCTGCCTGGCTTTCAACGAGACCCCGCCGCAACGATCGCGCAGACTTTCCGACTTTGTGGTTCAATCCGTCGCTGAACAGCTCCTCCAGCGCGCCCTTCTCGCCCTTTTGTAGCCTTTCCTCAATCGCGGTCCTGCACCCGATCGAGCAACGGGCGAAGGGCGTTGGCCGTCGCCAGGATCGCCGAGCCGTTGCTTAACAGGGTGGCCGCGCCGGGACCCAGCAGTCCGAAGACCGACAGTCCCAACGCCACGGTGTTGGGAAGCGAGATGATCGACCAATTCCGGCGGATGAGGTCGGTCGCTTCCCGGCCGATTTCGACGGCGACCGGAACCTTCCATAACCCGCCGTTGATGAGGACGACTTGCGCCGTTTCCCTGGCTATGTCGGCTCCGCCGTCGACGGCGATGCCCACATCGGCATGCGCAAGGGCCGGGGAATCATTGATCCCGTCCCCCACAACGGCGACCGTACGTCCTTTTGCCTGAAGGTCTTTCACCACCGAGACCTTCTGCTCCGGCAACGCTTCGGCCACATAGCGCGTGATGCCGACCCGCTCCGCGACGTGACGCGCCACTCGCTGGTGATCGCCGGTGACCATGATGCAGTCCTTCACGCCGAGATCCCTGAGCCGGCGGACGACCGCCTCGGCGTCGGGCCGAAGCGGATCGGCACAGGCCAGCACCCCGGCGAGCGAGCCGTTCACGGCGACGCAAATGGGGGACAGCGCTCGGTGCTCCCATTCCCGCAGATCGGCGTCGACCTCCCGCGGGACTTCAATGGCGTGATGGGTCATGAACCGCCGGCAGCCGACGTGAACGATCCGTCCGTCGACTTGCGCCTGTACGCCGAGGCCGATTACATACTTCGACGCCGTGCGTTCAGGAATGTCGAGTCCGCGCGCGGCGGCCGCTTTGACGACGGCCTGCGCGACCGGATGGGTCAAACGTCGCTCCGATGCCGCCGCCAGCACCAGCATCTCGCCGGACGACCACCGGCCGCACGACGCCACGTGCATGACCTCCGGAGCGCCCATCGTCAGGGTGCCCGTTTTGTCGAACACCACGGCGTCCACCTCCGCGAGTCGCTCCAAATATCGTCCGCCCTTGATGAGGAGGCCGTGTCTGACGGCTTTGGTCATGGATGCCAACACCGCGGTCGGCGCAGCGATCCGGATGCCCGTACCGTAGTCGACGATCAGCACAGAGGCCGCACGCTGGAGCGACCCGCTCAGGACCGCGGAGGCGCCGGCGACCATGAAACTGTACGGGACGAGGTCGTTGGCCCAGCGCTCGGCGTAGTTTTGTATCCGTGTTTCCTGGACGGGAGCCTCCTCCACCAGCCGAACGATCTTTGCCGCCTCCGTCTGATCGCCGATTCGCTCCGCTCGGATGTACAGTTTCCCGTCGCAGACGACCGTCGCCGCGTACACGGGATCGCCCTCCCCTTTCTCGACGGGCGACGATTCTCCGGTCAACGTCTGTTGATCGACGGCCGCCTTGCCCGAGATCACCGTTCCGTCCACCGGTATCCGTTCTCCCGGGTACGCGACCACCGTCTCCCCCGCATTGATCTGATCGACCATGACCTGAACCTTGACGTTCTCGCGGAGCACCCAAGCCGGGGATTTCCGGTAGGCGAGCACCGCCTTGACCGCGTCCTGAGCCTGCGCGAGCGTCGCGTCGCGGATGTAGTCTCCCAAGTTCACGAGCCAGACCATAAAAAGCGCCATCGACAATTGTCCTTGTACGGTCAGCACCGCGGCGGCGGACGCATCGAGGACGTCCACGTTCAAGGTGCCCTTCCGCGCAAAGGCGTCATAGGCACGACCCAGCATCGGCAGCGTACTTCCCAGCAGCAGGAACGGCACCAGCGGCGCCGCCGCCGACTCCGCCAGGAACCCGAGCGCGATGCCGGCGGTCGAGAGCAGCAGCTCGAGTCCCGATCCCTGGGAAGCCTCGGTCGCCGGTTTCGTCCGGCGACTGTCGTTGCCTTGGTAGTCGCGCAGTTCTCGACGGGAAAGGCCTCGCACCGTTTCGAGCACGCTGTCCGGTGTGACCGCCGCCGGATCATACGTCAGGGTGACGCTCGCGCACCCTTGATTGACCTGAACATCGATGATCCCCGGTCGATCTTCCAGAACGAACCGTAATCGGTCGGCCAGCCGGTCGTCGCTCTTCAGCCTTGGCACACGAACGCGAAGGCGCCCTTTGATCGCATGGATGAGCGTCACCGGACCAAGATCACCGGAAGCCGCTCCAATGGCGGCTGACCGTTGCGATTCGGTCGTCGCTCGAGTGGAAGGGTCGGCGGAAGCCGCCGCGGAGCGGTCATGCGACGCGGCGCGGTGAACCGCTTCCCGGGAACGAGCCGAACCGTCGGAGGAGACGGCTCCGATAGGGCGCGCGCGTCGCGTGGTCCGGCGAGGAACTGTCGCAGCTTTCGACGCGCCGTTGATGCCGGGGAGGTTCGGACCGCCGTTTTGGCTCAAAAAATGGCGCAATTTTTCGGTGGTCCAGATCGACCGGTCGTATGTGATTGTCACACAGCCGGAAACCGGATCGGCGGCGACGCTTCCGATTCCCGGAAGCCGTCGAAGAAGACTCTCGACCCGCGCCGCCAGCAGGGGCTCTGTCGTGATGATCGGCAATTTCAGGCGCGAACGGCGGCGGAAGGATGAGGGCTGAGCGGAAACGGACACCTATGCCTCCTTTTCTCTTCTTGCGAAAGGCCTTGTTCAAGGCCGCGGTTCCGATCAAGCTTGTGTCGGTGTATCGCGGTTCAGCATGAAAAAGGAGCCGAACGCGAACCAAAAGTAGTCGTGCCAGGCGGGAAATGTCAGCTTCTCCGAAACGAGAAGGCTCCGCACTCCCAGCGCGAACAGCGCCAGCGGGACCAGGAGGCGCATCCGCTCGGATCCCAGGAAAGCGGACCGCGTGCTCGCAGACGCTCCGTTCCGGTGAGCGCCATCCAATAATGAGAGGATGTCGGGAGAGAATTCAGCCAACGACACCCCGAAGGCGTTCGCGACCGAAGCGTAAAAGTCGAACGACTCAGAGAGGTCAGGATCGTACTCGATCAACACCGTTCCAGTGAGCGGGCTGGCCTCGACTCGATCGATGCCCGGGACGCCGGAGAGCCGTTCCCGAACCGCGCTCGCATCTCGGGGACTTCCCTTCAATGATCCGACACGCAGTCGAACGCGTCCCGGGAGCGCGTGGACCAAACTGATGTCGTCGGCTCGTATCATGTCCTTCCGTTCCGACTTCCATCGCCCCTCGTGCGGGATGCAGGGGGCGACCCCCCTCATTCACTCTTTCGTTTGCGCGATGTCGCGGCGGCTTCTGCTTCCGTCGCGGACTCGGCCATTTCGGACCTTGCCTCCGCCACCAGATCATTGAGCTGTTCGCCGGCCTCCGCGACGGTTTCCTTTACCGCATCGTAGATCATAAGCCCGCCTTTCACGGCGGCTTTGGCCAATGGACGAAAACCTGAAGCCAGGGCCGGCAACACCGTCGGAGCCACGATGGCCGCTGCAACCCCGACCAGAATCGTCGACAGGGACCCTTTTGTGACATCCTCGAGCAACGACATGAGCGCACCTCCTTTGAGACGGGTCTTCCGCTGTGATCGTCACCTGATCGTAGCTTGATGTCTTTGTAACCGCTGCGTGGTTCTATAGGCCGGTTGGCTTGCTTCATCAAGTTAAGAAATTGTGAAGATCGAGCGTGAGCACACGGAAGATCGTCATAGGCGGGTTGCGCCTGTCCGCGCCGGATCGCACGGTTCAACGGGGGCGGCGGAAGATCCGATTGACACCGAGAGAGTTCGTTCTGCTTTGGACGCTCGCCTCTTCCCCCGGCAAGTTGTTCCGTCGAAGAGAGTTGATGGACGCTTTTCACATCGCCGGCGCGCCGCCGAGTCCGCGAGTCATCGACGCGCACATCGCGCGGATTCGGAAAAAGCTCCGTGCCCTGGGGGGAGACCCGTCTTTGATTGCTACCGTCTGGTGTGTCGGCTACAAGCTCCGCGATTAAACGCCTCTGCCGACCTCAGGCTGACCACGAACGGACGCGGGTGGCTCCGGCTACGGTTGTCCGACAACGGAACGATTCTCTCGCCGCGACCCGATAAATAGGGGCAGAAGGATTCTCTGTTGGGTGAGCCTTTCACGCCGGGGGAAAGAACTTCACGATGATGCGGTGGTCGGCGCCCGGCGGAGGCGGCCTGACTTGCTTGAGTTTGGAAAGCGCATCGAGCGCGGACTGATCGAACAGGAGACTGCCGGACGAATTCACGAGCCGGTATTCGAGGACATGCCCTTCGTCGTCGAGGACGAGCTCACAGAGCACGGCGTAATCCAGATTGTCCGGGAGCGCGGGGGGCTGCACATAGTGTTGCTGGATCGCGGCGGTCAACAAATCTGCATAGCCGGAGAATTTCCCCCGGCCTTTTCCGATGGCGAACGGCGTCGTATCGACCGGCGCGGAGGCCGGCCGTTCCACCGGTGAAGGCGGCGGAGCGGCGACGGGCTCAGGCGGAGGCGGCGGCGCTTCCTGCTTCGGTTCCGGTTTCGGCGGCGGGGGCGGCGGCTCCGGCTCCGGTTCCGGCGGGGGCGGCGGCTCGGGCGGCTTCTCCTGCTTCATGAAGGCGTCGAGCTTGTACACCTTGATGAGGGACTGGCCGAACTCCGTCTGGGACAGCCAGTACAACCCGGCGGCGATGCCGACGTGAATCAGGGCAACAATGAGGAGCGTGGTGCCGAGCTTGGTTTTCTTCTTCTGGAAGCCGGTATATCCGGGCATCTCTTCTTTTCAACTGGTAAGGGGTCAGGGCGGAGGTGTGAGCGATTTTCTTCAACCCTTTACCCCTCACCGCTCACCCCTTACCTTTCTTTCACAGGCCTTCCCCCATCGGTTTGGTGGCCAGAGCGAGGTCCTCGATCGGGATGCGTTGCAGGACGTCCAGGACCGCGACCACGTGTTTGTATTCGACGCCGGCATCGCCGCGGAGGACGACGGGGAGTTTTCCACCTTTGGCTTTCTTCAATTCCCGCAGCAGGCTCTCCAATTCGGCAATCCTGACCTTTTCCTCGTCCAGGAAGATCTCGCCGGTCTTCTTGACCGAGATGGTCCTGGTGGTGCTCTCCATTTCCGTTTCATGCGGCGTGGATTCCGGCAACTTCAGCTCGATCCCCTGAACCATGGCCGTCGTGGTGATGATGAAGATCACGAGCAGCACCCAGGCGAGGTCCAAGAGCGGCGTGATGTTGATGTCCGAGACGGCGCCGTGGCTGCTTCTTGAAAAACGTCGCATCGTATTCCAACTCCACCCTCACCCTTCCCTCCCCCTGGCAGGGGGAGGACGAGGAGAGGATCAGTCACTCAATTACCCAATTACTCTCTTGCCATAAGCCCCCACCCTTCCCCTTCAAGGTGGAGGGTCTCGGAGAGGGGGTCAGTGCGCCGCGGCCGCGCCCATGGACGGCTCCTCTTCCTGGTGGGAGCGAGGCCGATAGTCCTCGATGTCCTCTTCGGTCTTCACGCCGCCGTTCCGGTTGTCCTGGAGAAATTCCGTCATGAACACGGTCTCCAAATGCGCCGCGAAATTATCCAGCTCCATCGTCAACGCCTTGATCTTCGTCACCAGGAAGTTGTAGCAAAACAACGAAGGGATCGCGACCATCAGCCCGGCGACCGTCGCGATCAAGGCCGCGGCCACGCCCGGCGCCATCGCGGTGAGGCTGGCTTGCTGCACCCGCCCGATGCCGGAGAAGGTGTCCATCACCCCCCAGACGGTGCCGAGCAGTCCGACAAACGGCCCGCCGCTGATCGCGGTGGCCAGGATGATCATACCGGATTCCAGGCTCACGGCCGCCTCGCCGAGCACCCGCTCCAACGCAATCCGGACCGCGTTCATCCCGTGGCGGGGGATCTGTTGGCTGCCGTACTTCTCCTGCTGCGCTTTGAGCTCCTCGCATCCGCCGTAGTAGAGCTCGTACATCGGCGAGCCGTTCAACTGCTTGATCGGGCCCTTGTTGAAAATCGTCAACGGCGACTTCGCCCGCGAATAGGCGTTGAGAAACATCCGGTTCCGTTTCCGGGCCTTCGCCAGTTGGCGGAACTTGTTGATGATCACCGTCCAGCTCACCAGCGAAAACAGCAAGAGCACCGAGATGGTGATCTTGCCTTCGAGAGTCGCGTGATTCAGCGCGAACGCGATGCCGCCTGACCCGAGATCCATGCTCCGTTCTCCTCTTCTCCGTCAGCCGCCCGGCTGGGCTTGCGGTTTCACATCCACCTGAATGGTCACGCCCCGCTTGACCCGCACGCTTTGCGCGAGCTGGGATGTGCCTTCTTTCTCCTCGGACTTAGCGGTCATCGTCTTTTTCGCCTGGGCCTTTGCCTGCTGAGTGGACGCCTCCGTCGTTTTGTCCTGAACCGCTTCAACCGACTTCGAGGCCGTGGACGACGTGCCGGCCGTGGCGGACGCCGTCGCCGCCACCGTGCCCGTCACGCCGCTGAGACCGCCGCCCAGGGAGGACCCGCCGGCACTGGCGCCGCCGCTGATGCTGCCGCCCACGGCGGACGTGCCGGAAAAGCTGCCGACGAACGCGGTGGGAGACCCTTCGAGTTTACCCCCGACGTCGAACTGGATCTGTCCCTCGATCGTCCCTCCCTGGAGGTTCAGGTCCCGACCGGCGAGGAGGTTGATCCGTCGTCCCCGGATGCCGGCCGGCGGCACCACGATATCGCGGCCGGCTTTCAGATTGATGTCGCCGAGTTCCAACGGCTGAAAATTCTTCTGAGGATTCCGGTTGATGAAGTCGTCGAACTCTCGTTGAAACTCCGGCTCGCGAGCCTTGACGGCGTCTTCGAGCTTCGCTTTCAGCGAGGAGGTGTCGCGGCCGAGGAAGTCCTGTTTGGCGATCTCGTATTTGATCGCCAGGATCGCCGGCGTGTCGAACTTCGGGAACGGAAGCGGAAACTCCGGGTCGTTGGGATGGAATGTGAAAATGCCGCTGCCCGGTACCTCGTAGGTCGTGAAAATGCTTGTTCCGTTCGGAAGGACCGTTTCCACGTTGAACGCGGTCCGTTCGTCTTTGCCGCCGCTGCCGGCATTGACGTCGCCGTTCATGGACGAGATGGCGGTGTCTCCGCCGCCCAAGGTTGCGACGCGCGATCGATTCACCTCCACGTTGCCGACGGCTTTGATGTCGATACCTCCTCCGCGGAGCGTGACGATGCCGGTGTCCTCCGCCTGTCGCCGCGTATTGGTCCCGACGTTGACGCGGCCCCCGACCGGATTGACGATCGCGACCGGCCGCCCCTCGACCTGGAGCACGAGTCGCCCGTTCACCAGAGCCGGTCTTCCGTCGGCCAGGACCGGCCGACCGTCCGCACCGATCACGGGATTGCGATCCACCTGGTAGGCCTTGCCGTCCGCAATGATGTACATCTTGCCGGACTGCTCCACGATGACGGGATTTCGGTCCAGGACCAACGTGTCGTGACGAACATCGGCCTGCGTCAGCACGGCCGTGTCATTCACGAGGACTTCCTTGCCGAAGATCAGGATGGCGGACGCTTCTCCGTTCTTCGCGACTTCAGCGAGGACCGGCCGACCGACCGTGCCGGGATTGCTTCCCCGGGCCGGCTGGGTTCCGGTCAGCACACTGCCCGGGCCCACGGCCGGTCGGCCGTTGACATCGGTCAGGGGATCCCCGTTCGCATCGAGCAACGGTCCGACATCCAGTCCGTGAATGAAGATCGAGGCGCCGTTGCCGGTGTTGATCTTGGTCTGGACCATCTCGAGATTGCCGCCGACCGCGATGTCCAGCAGTCCGCCCTGATCGGAATCTCCCGGACGCCCCGGCCGCAAATCGTGCACGATCCCGCGACTGTCCGCCAGATTGAGATCGCCCTTGGCCCGCACGACGGCGACTCCCGTGCCGTAAAATTCCAGTCCGCTCGGCGCATTTTGCGTGCCGAGCTTCTTCAGGTCGATGTCGCCTTCCGCGCTGACCCGTGCACCCGCGATCGGAGCCCCTGCGGCGTCGCGTCCCAAATCCGGCGCCGCCATGCGGGAGGAGAAAGCCGTGATGTCCGCAGCCGACGAGACGTCGATCTGTTTCTTGAGCGACGGACTGTACAGATCCAGACGAAGCGTCGAAATGCTCCCGGCCCCCGTTGTAAAGCGGACGGGAGCCGGCTGATGGACCGGCACGTTTTGAGCTGGCTTGTCGAGCGCGCTGAGCAGTCCCTCGGCCGACCCCGTAGCGTTGTCGGCGATGGCGCTTTGCAGCTCGTTCTGAAACAGTTTGACGACCGGCGCCGGCGTTTGGTTGATCACCAGAGGCGGATTATTGAGCAGGTCCGAGGGTATCGGGGGCGCGCCGGGCGGCGGCGTTTGCGCCAGATACAAGGTGTTCAGCACGGGGTCGGCCTCAGCTTGTTCGAGCGTCACCCATCGCCATTGCCCGCCCTGTCCCGGCAGGCCGACAAAGATGAGCCTGGCGGTGGCGTCCGGTTCCGGCGGAAGCGTCTTGTTCACCCCTCTGATGCTGTTGCCGGCAAAAAAGTCGAGACGCCCGGTCACCGACGGCCAAAAACTGAGGTTGCTTTCGACGACGATATCGCCCTGGTCCGCCTTGGCCGTGAATGACGCAGGATAAATTGTGCGGAGCTTTTCAAAATTCGCCAACTCCGGCGGCTTCAGGAAGATATGGCCGGTCACGGAGCGAAGGTTCAGGCTGTTGTTCGGATCGGCGGTGACATCGATCCGATTCGGGTCGGCGGCGACGCCGGCATCTTCGGCCAAACCTAAAAACGACGAGCCGACTGAAGTCATGGTCACTTGCGCGCTGCCCAACGTCAGATTGGCATAGGCCTTCGATGACCCGATGTTCCGCCCCGCGACGACCGTCGCGGTTCCGTTCGTCAAGAGGAACCCCGGGCCGGTCTGAACGGGCGACCCGGGAAGACTGCCCAACCAATCCCGGCCCGCTGTGATCCACAGGTCGCCGGGTCCGCCGACCAGAATGCCTTTGCCGGATTCAAACGCCGCCGGTGCGATGACATCGCGCCCGGCGCTGAGCGTGATATCGCCGCCCTGCAGGGTCTGGAGACTGGAGAGCCCGAAGCTTCCCTCCAGCAACTGAATGTCCCGCCCGGCCGTCAGCTCGAGGCTCCCCGACCTCGTGGTGATGAAGTCGGCGCCCGTCAGAAGGATATCGTTCCGCGCGTGGAGCTGAATATCCCAGCGCCCGCCCGCTCCTCCGTTGACGAACGAATCCGTGAAGCGGATGTTGCCGCCCGCCTTGAGGCGCAACGTGCCCGTTCGGCCGGCATCCAACGGCAACTGGGCGAGATTGAAAAAGCTGCCGTTCACCGTGATGTCCTTCATCGCGATGAGCGTCAGATCGGGAACCCGCGGGAGATTGTTCAGGTCGACAATCTCCAGATTCTCCGGAATAAGCTGGAAGCGGCCAGTCACGAATCCCGGCTGAGCGAAGAGCGACAGGGTCCCGTTCTGCGTCACGTTCGTCCCCTGTGATCCACCTCCCAGCGCGATCAGCCCCCCGTGTCCGCCCTGCGCGCTTCCCGAGACATCCAACGTCGCGCCGGCCTCGACCGCGACCTGCCCTTGCGCGCCGCTTCCCCCCGTCGCCATGGCGATGATCGTGCCTCCGTCCGATGCGCTTTGGCCGTCGCCCTTGGCGAATGTCCGGCTGCCGGCCGTGAAAGCCACGCGTTCGTCGGCGACCAATTCGATGCGGCCGTTGCGCTCGCGCACGCTGTTTGCCTGGACTAAACCGCTTTGGTTGACCACTCGTCCGAACAAACTCACCTGGCCCCCGTCGGCCATCAGTTCGTTCAGATTCGCCGCCTGTCCGGCCGGCGCCGTCACTTCGACGAACAAGCCTCGGCCGTCGGGACGGTTCGAGAGAAAGGCGCTTGATCCCGCCGCCAGCGCGATATGACCGTCGGGGCTCTTGATGATGCCGGCGTTTTCGACGTTGTGGGCGAAGAGATAGACGCCTTGCGCGCCGGCCGTGATCGACCCTTCGTTGCGGACCAGGCTGTTCGCAATGGTATCGGGCAGGCCGACGTGCGTGGAGGCGACGCCCAACCGGTAACTCCCGGCCAGAAAGTCGGCGTCGCTCATATGAAGAGTCGAGGCGACGAGCCCCCCGGCATTGACCTGGGCGGTCGGTCCGAACAACACGCCGTTCGGGTTCAGTAAAAACAGCAACGAACTGGCGAACAGATTCCCGTTGATGACGCTCGCTTTGTTGTCGAAGACGCGGATCAGCGCGGCCGCTCCGACCGGCTGGAGCACCTGAACCGTCTGACCTTGGATGATATCGAACTGATTGGCGTGGGCGATGAGTTTCCCCGTCTGCTGCTGGAGCGTGATGTTGGCGGTCCCGGAGCCGGTGATCGTGCCTTCTCCATGCACAACGGAGAGCCCGTTGACCTGACCGACCACCTCTAAAGGGACTGTGAGCTGGAATGCCCAGCCGATGACGAGCCAGGCCGTGACGATGACGCCCCGGCTCCGGCCCAGCAGGTTCAGGATGCACCGTCGTAGTCTTCGCCCATCGATTATGAGATAGGCCATCGCCGAGAATGCCGGTCGTGTCACACCGCCTCCCACAGGGTTAATAGGCCAGACTCACCATGAAATGGACGAAGGTGTCGCCCGCCCGCGTGACGGTCGCGTCTTGCAACGCGAACCCTTGATCCACCTGGAGCTGGAGATTGTAGGGCACCAGTTGCGCGCGGACTCCCCCACCGATGCCTTCCAATCGAAACTGATCCTTCTGCCCGATCGGCGCATCCCGCACCCAGAGAGTGACGGCGTCATAGAACGCGAGCACCTTCCAGGTGATCTTGAGCGACGACGCGCGCCGTCGCTGCCAGAACCGATCAAGCGGGATCTCCGGCAGCGGCGGGGAGAGCAGCTCCGCCCGCCCGCGCACCGCGTGGTCGCCGAGCGATTCGTTCTGGATGTAGCCCCGGACCGTGTCCATCCCGCCGGCGAAATATTGTTCGGCCGGCACCAGGGGTTCACTGGCCCATTGGCCGTCCGCGTGCAGCGAGAGACTGAACCCCAGCGGCAAGGGTTGAGTTCGATCCAGGCCGGCCTGCAGGACCGCGAATCTTCCGGTCGAGCCGGCGCGGTTGCCCGGTTTGTTGAACGGATCGGCCGGGTCTCCGGCGAAGTCCGCCTTCTTTCCGCCCGGGATGATCGGCCAGTAGCCTTTCGCCGTGACGGAAAATTGGGTGATGCCCCATGCATCGGGACGGATGCCGGTGTATCCGAGAGAGAGCGGCGTGTATTGGATCGGGCTCAAAACGACGGCCGTGCCGAGCGGTCCGGGAAACGTCGCCTCGGTTTTCTCGAGACGTTTGTAGTCTGCGCCCAGCGCGATCTGATGCGTGGTCGTCGTCCCTTCGAACACAGGGAAGAAATATCGGAGGCCGGCGATGGTGGCGTTCCCCGCGACCGATACGTCGCCGGGACTCAACGCCAACGTCGTTCCGGCCAACACCGACGTGCTCGTGACTTTCGACGCGTACACGGCCAGCACATGCTGCGGCCCCATGATCGGCGCGACGTAGCTGAAGCCGTAGGCTTGCACCGCGCCCCAGTCCTCCGGCGTCTGGGTCGTCTGCAGAGTCAGAATATGATCTTCGTCCCACAGGTTCGTGTACTGGACCTCCGCCGTCAGCCGGTTGGCCGGCGTCGTGAACGGGCCCTTGTTGTCGCCGATCATCCGGGCGTGCAGCGGCAGCCGCTCGTTGACCTTCAGCTCGACATCCACCGTGCCCGTTTCCGTTCCCGGTTTCAGCACCGGCGTGATCTTGCGATCCGGGTTCACGTTGACGGCGTCGAGCTCTTTGACCAGAGTGGGCTCATGGATCAGGGCGCCGGGACGGAGCGACGGCAGTTTGGCGAGAATGTTGTAGCGGGAATAGTAGGTGTTCCCGACCATGCGGACCTCGCCGATCCGGCTTTCCACAACCGTCAGGCGCACGACGCCGTTCTCGATGGTCTGTTCAGGAATGATGACGATGACGGTGGGATACCCCAACGCCTGATAGGCTCTCTCCAGCTCGTGCCGGGCCTTCTCGATGTCGGCAATGGTCTTCCCCGAACCTCTGTGTTGATCGAGCACGCCGTTGATCTTTTCCGGAGAGAGCAGCGAGCTTCCTTCTACGATGAATGCTTTTATGTCAAAGCCCGGAGGCTCGGGTGTCGGAGAAGGGGGCTCCGGCGTCTGGGCGACAGGCGGATTGGCTGCTTCCCGGCCGGACGTCGCGCTATCCGCTTTCGCAACCTTTCTCGGTTCAGCCTCCTGCGCATGGCCCCATCGAGAAACGGTTCGGGCTTTCCGGTGATCGTCCGGTCTGCCCGATGGAGCGGCTTCAACGACCGTCGCCGGCTCAATCATGGCGGCGACCAGACCGGCGCAGAGCGCGAGGGCAAGGAAAGCCACCCCACCCCGTCCTTTCATGCGCCATCGCTTTCCTCAAAGCGCCCGTCACGCAGAACGCTCAGCCCGCCCTTGGGCCTTGCTTTGGTTCGCGCCGGGACTCGCGCTGTTCTTTTTCCTGTTGATGTGCCGAGTTCCATTTTCCCGATCGACTGTTCTGAAACTGCCTCCTTACCTTCTCCTTAACACAGGGTGAGCCGAAGGCTCATGACAACAGAAGCCTGTGAAACTGCGAAGCGATCTACCGGGCGAATGTTACGGGCGAGTTATCGACGCATTCGCGGCCTGTTAACTGTTCCATTCGACGCATTCCATGCAGTCACCCCATTGCAGATGTGGAGGCAGTCGGGATACCATACAGCGCCTTGAGCAGACGACCCGCTTCGTCCGCGTGTTCATGAGAGCGATTGGCTTATGTGGCGGCGGATAGGACTCGCGCTGTTTCTGACACTGTCCGCGTTCTTCATCGCCCATACGATCAACGCGTTCATCGCGCATTCGCTCTCGGTGCCGTTCACTCCGCAGTCGTTTTCTTCGGTCGCCGAACCCGCCGCGCCGACCGTCCCGCCGGCTCAGCTGGCGGCTGAAATCCGCGCCAGCGGCCTCTTCCCGCTCCCCGAGGAAGAGTCATCCGATGTCGCGCTTCCGGGCCAACCGGCCAAAGCCAAGCGTCCGCCCCTCGACGTGGCCAGAAAAGTAAAACTGTTGGGCACGGTCATGGGCGACCGGGGCGGCATCTCCGCCGTCCTCGAAGATCTGGCGACGAAACGACAGAACCTGTTTCGGCTGCACGAGCAGATTCCCAATGTGGGAGAGTTGGCGGAGATCAGGAAGGACGGGGTCGTGATCCGGGAAGACGGCCAGGAGGAATTGCTCCCGCTCGTGCTGCTTGACCAGGGTCAAGCGGGGGCGACGCCGGCGACGTCCGCCTCTCCGGCGACGTTCGCGGGACGCAAGCACGCGCCTCCTCCGGTCAACCGGGTGCTGGATCGCCGCGAAGTCGAACAGGCGATGGCGGACGTCTCGAAACTGTTGACCCAGGCCCATGCCGTGCCGCATTTCACCAACGGCGCGCTGGACGGGTTCCGCATCGACTTCATCGCTCCGGCAAGCTTTTATGAAAAGATCGGGTTGAGTTACGGCGACGTCCTGCAACGGGTCAACGGCGTGGAGGTCCGCGACCCCGGCACCATGCTGCGCGTCTTTCAACAGGTGAAGAACGAGCGGACGGTCAAAGTCGATGTCTTGCGCAACAATCAACCCACGACCCTGACGTATGAGATTCGCTAAGCCGCTGGCCGTCGTCGCCTTGGCCGCGCTGCCGCTGATGAATACGTTCGTTGCGGCGGCGCAAAACGGAACGCCCCAGCCCGGTCGCGTCACGCTCGATTTCAACGAGGTCGAGCTGCCGGTGTTCGTGCGCTTCATCAGCGAACTGACCGGGAAAAATTTCGTCCTGGACGACACCGCCAAGAAAACAGCCGGGAAAATCACGCTGTTTTCTCCCACCAAAGTCAGCGTGGACCAGGCGTACAACATGTTCCTGGCCGCCTTGGAAGTCAGCCGGCTGATGGCGATTCCGAAGGGAAACGTTGTGCAGATCGTGCAAACGGCGGAGGTGCCGCCCGAGCGGAACGTCTACGTGTACAAACTCAAGTACGCCAACGCCAGCGACACGGCCGCGCTGCTGACGAACCTGGTCGCCAAATCCTCAGCTGTGCCGGCCGCGACCCCGACCGGCCGCCCGCCGTTCCGGCCGATGACGGAATTTGAAGCGCCGGTTCAGGTGTTCGCCGACAAAGCCACCAACAGCGTCGTCATCAGCGCCACCCGCACGGCCTATAACCGGCTCCAGTCCGTGCTTCGCGAGATCGATACGCGCCGCCACCAGGTGTTCGTGGAGGCGGTCATTCTCGAAGTGCAGGTGGATCGCCTGCGGCAAATCGGGAGCGACCCGCTCCAGGCGATCGCCGCGGGAAGCCGCGGGTCAGTACAAGCCATCGGGGGATTCAACCGGGCCCCCGAAGATCTGGCCTCGCTCGCTCAGACGATCAGCGGAATAGGCACAAGCGCGGTGACGGGAGCCGCGACGGGAGGCGCGCTGACCGTGCTCAACACGATCAACGTGCGGGCGTTTCTGCAACTTCTGATGAACCTGACGGACACGAATATCCTGTCCACGCCGCAGGTCATGGCTGCGGACAATCAAAAAGCGAAGATCGTCGTCGGCGAGAATCGGCCCTTCCCGACCGGACAGGCGCAGGGCATCACCGGCGGCACGCTCGTGACGATCGAGCGAAAAGACGTCGGGGTCACGCTGGAAATCACGCCGCAGGTGTTGGAAAACGATCTCGTGCGTTTGGAAATCAAACAGGAGATTACGGCGATCGCGGAAAGCGTGGCCCAGACGATCGGGACCGGCGCTGCGACCGTGCCGGTCGGCCCGACCACCACCAAGCGCGCGATGGAGACCACCACCGTCGCTCGGGACAAACAGACCCTCGTCATCGGCGGACTGGTACGCGACAACGTCACCCTGAGCGAACGCAAGATTCCGCTGCTGGGAGACATTCCACTGCTCGGCTGGCTGTTCCGGTTTCAGAGCCGGCAGGTGGAAAAGCTCAACCTGCTCGTCTTCCTGACCCCGCACATCATCAGGGACGAGGTCGACATGGTCGAACTGAATCAGCGCAAGGCCGCGGATGTGGGCACGCTTCAGCGGGAGAATCGCATCGAGGAACCGACCCGCCTGAAACAGGAAGTGATCGAGCATCTCGAACCGCGCAACCAACAACCCGCAGATCCTCACGCCGCCGGAAAACAGGTCCCGGCATCATCCTCACCCTAAATCTTCAGCCAACAGCGGATAGCCGATAGCGAGTAGCTAAGAGCATTTGCTGGTCGCAACTTTCAGAGCTGATCGCTACCGGTTATTCACTTCTTTGAATATCTCCAGCAGCAAATAGCGAACAGCCAGTAGCGTCACCCCCACCCTCCCCTCCCCCTTCAACGGAGAGGGTCTTCGGAAGAGGGGGGATGCTCTAGGGTGAGCTCAAGGCTCATGAAGACTGTGGAGAAGCGGAATTTAACGCGAAGTTAATCTGCGCGAAACTGCGCCGTTGCCTTCCCGGTGGTACCTTCCCACACGCCGCGATGAAGCCGCACCGCAATCACTTGTTGACCGGAGGACCGGTTTGAATCCCTCACAACGTCGAGCCACGCGCGCGAGCGCGTTGGCTCTGCTCCTGTGGCTTTCGGCCGCGCACCACGAGGTTTCCGCCGAGTGGTATGTGGCAGGCTACGGCGGCGTCAGCACCGGCGGCGCCTTGAGGGACGTCACGATGAATAACCTGGGCGAACGTCTGGCGCTTCAGCAGCTTCCGCCGGGGATCTTTGATCCCAACGACGTGGCGTTCGGGTCGTTCACCCAATCCTTCAACACCGAGAATCTCTCCTTGAAAAGCTCACTGATCTTCGGCGGCAAAGCGGGATACTTTTTTTCGGATGAGGGCCTTCCGTGGCTGGGAGTGGAAGTCGAAGCCTATACCACCAAGCCGTCGATCCGGAAACAGACGGTTCGCTCTCATCAGGAGATCACCTATACGCCGAACCAGGATGCCGGCGTCAACTGCCAAAACCCCATCCCGCCCAGCAATTGCCCGAAATTCATCAGATCCGACGGTCAAGTGTCGCTTGCTGAAGAATCGGATCTTCGCGTGACCACGGTCGCATTCAACGTGCTCGCTCGGTATCCGGGCGAAATCGTGCAGCCCTATCTCGGCGTCGGAGCCGGCGCGTTTTATTTTTCGTCCTCATCGGGTCCGGTTCAAGGCCGGCAGTGGGTTCCGGGACTGAACGTGCTTGCCGGATTCAAAGTGTTCTTCACCGACGAATGGGGCGTCTTCGCGGAAGGGAAATACAATTATGCTACCATCAGCACGTTCGATCCGACATTCGGCGTGAGCGGCGCGTACAGCATGTTTCACGCTGTCGGAGGAATCGCCTATCGGTTTTGACGATACTTCACACGGAGCACGTGAAAATCATTTTTTCAGAGACAAACATCAACCAAATGTTGAGGTCCTTTGCGCTCACAGGATCGTTCACGTTTCCGCATCTTGCCATCGGACGAGAGGAAGAGTATGTTTGTCCTGCTTCGCGCCTGAATATCAGAGGGTTCCACGCAGTTTCTTTGAGTAGAGTCTGAAGCCGGCGCGGTACAGGCTCGTGATTCGTGTGACGGTCACCTTGAATCAAATTGGTGGTGCGTGAGCGGGAGCGGTGGGGCTGTGGGATACGGACGGCCTCTGCTGGGAACCATTCTCGGCGAGAAATTCAACCTCCCGGAAGCCAAGCTGGAAGAGGCGCTCGCGCAACAGCGGGACAAAGGAGGGCGGCTCGGGGACGTGTTGGTGCGGCTGCGCGCCGTGCGGGACGACGAAGTGCTCCAGGCCCTCGCCCATCAGTTCGAATTGCCGTGGCTTCCGCAACTGGAGCCCAACCAGGTCGATCCGGCTCTCCTGAAATCCGTTCCCATCGGTTTCGCCCGCCGGTACCGGGTGCTCCCTTTACGGGCTGAAGACGGCGTCGTCACCGTCGCCACCTGCGACCCGCTGGAGACGGCCGCCCTGGACGATCTTCGCCTGTTGCTCGGCTCGCCGGTCGCGCCGGTCTTGACGACGAGCGTGTCGTTGCTCTCCTGCCTGAATCACGTGTATGACCAAGCCGCCAATCCCGCCGCCGCCGAGCAGGTCATGGAGGATCTGGCGGCGGACGAGAATCTGGACCGCCTCGCCCGGGAACTGGACGAACCCCAGGATCTGCTGGACGCCACCGACGAAGCGCCCATCATTCGCCTGGTCAATTCCATTCTCTTCCAGGCCGTCAAGCAGCGGGCCAGCGACATCCACTTCGAATCGTTCGAGAAAGGCTTGGTCGTCCGCTACCGGATCGACGGCGTGCTGTATCCGGTGCTGACTCCGCCCAAACACCTGCAAGCCAGCATTATCGCGCGCCTGAAAATCATGGCGGGGCTGAACATCGCGGAGAAACGGCTGCCGCAGGACGGCCGGTTCGGGATCCGGACGGCGGGGAAAGACGTCGATCTCCGCGTGTCCGTTCTCCCCACGTCGCACGGCGAGCGCGTGGTGTTGCGGCTGCTCGAAAAAGAGAACCGGCTGCTGAACCTCTCGGAAATCGGGTTCTCGCCCGATAAGCTGGCGGTCATGCAGCAGCTCATCCAATTGTCGCACGGCATCATCCTGGTGACCGGCCCGACCGGCAGCGGCAAGACGACGACGCTCTACGCGGCGCTCAGCCAGATCAATGCGCCGGACAAAAACATCATCACGGTCGAGGACCCCGTCGAGTATCAGCTTCAGGGCATCGGCCAGATGCAGGTGAATCCGAAGATCAACCTGACCTTCGCCTCCGGGTTGCGGTCGATTTTGCGCCAGGACCCGGACGTCATCATGATCGGGGAAATCCGGGACCTGGAAACCGCCGAGATCGCCATCCATGCTTCGTTGACCGGCCATCTGGTGTTTTCCACCTTGCATACGAACGATGCGGCCAGCGCCCCGACCCGCCTGATCGACATGGGCATCGAGCCGTTCCTCGTCGCGTCGTCGGTCGTCGCCGTGCTGGCTCAGCGGTTGCTGCGGAAGATCTGTCCCGATTGTCGGCGCCCCTACCGTCCGAGCGACGAAGAGCTCACCCGGCTCGGGCTTCCCCTCACCACGCCCCGTCCGACGTTCTCTCGCGGCGCCGGCTGCGCGGCCTGCTCCCAGACCGGATACCGCGGCCGCACCGGCATCTACGAACTGCTGTTGATGGACGACGACATCCGCCGCCTGATCGGCGCCAAGGCGGACTCGGCGGCCATCAAGCAGGCCGCCATCGCCAAAGGGATGGTTCCCCTCAAGCAGGAAGGCGCGCTCAAGGTCGCGCAGGGGGTGACCACCACCGAGGAAGTGATGCGCATCACGCAGCAGGAAGTCGAACTATAGCGAACCCCCCATGCCGGTCTATCAGTACAAAGGCGTTCGCGCGGACGGCGCGACGGCCAGCGGCATCATCGACGCCGAGAGCCCCAAGGTCGCGCGGCTGAAGCTCCGCAAAGGCGGGATCTATCCGACCGATGTCATCGAGCAGGGGCAGCGTCGCGACGGCGGAGCCGGACCGGCGGTACGTGTGCAGTCGGCAGAGGGACGTTCCGCCTCGTTGTCCGTCCAGGAGCTGGCCGTCGTGACCAGACAATTGGGCACCCTGCTGGTGGCCGGTCTGCCGCTGGTGGACGCGCTCGGCATCCTGGTCGAACAATCGGACAAGAAGGCCGTCAAGAGTCTTCTTGCGGACATGCGCGAGGAGATCCGCGGCGGCAAAGCGCTCAGCGCCGTGTTGGAACGCTATCCGCGGGACTTTTCTTCCATTTACGTCCATATGGTGCGCGCCGGCGAAGCCAGCGGCGCGCTGGACCATATCCTGTTCCGACTGGCCGATTTTCTGGAGAAGCAACTTGCGCTGAAACACAAAGTCACCAACGCCACACTGTACCCGGTCCTCATGCTCATAGTCGGCGTCGCCGTGCTGTTCTTTCTCATGACGTTCGTGGTGCCCAAAATCACCGCGGTGTTCGCCGATCTCAAGCAGGCGCTGCCGTGGCCGACGGTGGTCCTGATGGGGATCAGCCGGTTTCTGGCGGATTATTGGCTGTTTCTTCTTGGCGGGATCGGCCTGGCGCTGGGAGGCGCTCAGCGTCTTCTGAAGACTCCCGCCGGGCGTCTCGCCGCCGACCGGTTTCTGTTGAAACTGCCCCTGATCGGCGACGTGGCGCGGATGGTCTCGATCTCGCGGTTGGCCGGCACGTTGGCCACCATGCTGGCGAGCGGGGTGCAATTGCTGGACGCCCTGGACGTCGCCAAACGGGTGATGAACAATCGCGTGCTCGAACGGGCGGTCGAGGAGGCCCGGCAGAACATCCGGGAAGGGCAGGCCGTCGCCGAGCCGTTGAAGCGCAGCGGGGAATTTCCGTCCCTCGTCACGCACATGATCGCGGTCGGCGAAAAGAGCGGCGAGATGGAGGAGATGCTCCGGCGGATCGCCCAGATTTACGACGGGGAGGTGGACCGGGTCATCACGCGGCTCACCTCGCTGCTTGAGCCGGTGATGATCCTTATCATGGGCGTCGTAGTATTTTTCATCGTCGTGGCGATCCTGTTGCCGATTTTCGAAATGGGACAGATGGTTCGTTAAGACAGTGATTGGGGATTAAGTGATTGAGTGATTAGGGACGGAGTGGGTATGGCAGTGACGTCGACTGGAACGATCACCTCATTCGAACAACTTGACGTGTACAAGCAGGCCAGAGAAATCAGGCGCGAGGTTTGGATCTATAGGCGGTCTCTACCTCACGAGGAACGGTTTGTGCTTGCGAACCAAATGCGGTTGGCGGCCTTATCGATTACGAACAACATTGCCGAAGGGTTCGGCAGATTCCACTTTCAAAAGAATATACATTTTTGCCTTCTTCACCGAGGGTCGGCCAACGAATGGCTGGATGACTTTAACGCTTGCCTTGACGCCGGATACATGGAGCAACCGCAAGGCAACCGATTCAAAGGCATGGTTCTCAACCTCATCAAAGGATTGAACGCGTATATCGCCTCTCAACGCCGTCAAAAATCCAAGCAGTCTGTTGCCTCACAATTGCGCAATCACCAATCACTGAATCACCAATCACTCGATCATTGTTCAAAGGAAGGCGGCTTTACTTTCATCGAGATCATGGTGGTCGTGGCCATCTTGGCCATTCTCGCCGCTTTGGTGGTGCCGCGCATCATGGGCCGCACCGATGAGGCCAAGCGGACCGCGGCGAAGGTCCAGATCCGCAACATCGAGGGCGCCCTGCAACTCTACAAACTGGACAACGGCGTCTATCCGTCGACGGATCAGGGGCTCAGGGCCCTGGTCGAAAAGCCGACCGTCGGGGTGATTCCGAAAAAATGGAAGCTAGGCGGATACCTGCAGAAGATCCCGGAGGATCCTTGGGGCAACCCGTATAAGTATCTCAGCCCCAGCCCCCGCGGCGAATACGAAATCATCTCGCTGGGCACCGATGGCGAAGTCGGCGGCGAAGGGGTCAATGCCGATATTACGAACTGGAATTTGGACAAGGACTAGCCCGCATTATTCATGAGCACTTCTGCTGCAATCGCCGATCCGCTGCTGCGACAAGCCCCCGATAGGTTCAGTCGGGGGCGGGCGGGCTCGCCGCTCAGTCCCTCCACGTACTGTTTCAAGTACGCGTCGGTCCTTCGCGGCTCCACGCGCCCGTCTCGCGACGCGGCTCAGCGATTTCGCGACGAACCGTCACGAATAATGCGGGCTAGCCCGTCAATGGTCAATCGTCATTCGTCAATCGCCAATCGTCAATGGTTCACGTTTCACGCCTCACGTTTCACGCCTCACAGGTACCGGTTCACCCATCGCTCATCATCCCTCATCCCTCACCCCTCACCGTCGGGAGGCTTCACGCTCGTGGAGATGATCCTGGTGCTGTTCCTGTTGGGAATGCTGCTGACGCTGGTCCTTCCCCGCACCGGCATTGCGAACCATTTACCGTCGGCGACCCGGCACGTGGCAGCGGCGATCCGTTCTTTGCAGACGGCCGCTGTGTCGGCGCAGAAGCCGTTTCGCCTCCATCTCGATCTGGATCAGCAGACGTACTGGGCGGTGATGCTGGACGGAGGAGAAGAACGGACGCCGGTCGATCCCGTGCTCGCCCGGCGCGAGACGCTGCCGGAGACGATCAGATTTCTCGCCGTGACCGCGCCGAACAGAGGAAGGGTGGAGTCCGGCAGAGTGTACATTCAGGTGCTGCCGACGGGCAAGACGGAGCCTGCAGTCATCACGCTCGCGGATGAAGACCGGAGCATGCTGACGGTGAAGATTCACGCCGTGACGGGCGCGCTGCAGATCAGCGATCGCGCGGCCGAAGACAAGCCGCTGGAACCGGTTCCGGATCGGCTTCGCATCCTGCTCCAGCCGCTCGTCGGGCTCACGGCCGGGCCCGCGCCGGTCGGCGGAGGGAAGCCATGAGCGAATCGGATCCCGGCCGCCGGGACGACGACGGATTCACGCTCTTGGAGGTCATGATCGCGCTTGCGATCCTGGCCATCGCGCTCCCCGTCCTGTTGGGACTGCGCAACTGGGACGTGAACCTGCATCTGCGGGCGCGCGATTTGACGACCGCCACGCTGCTGGCTCAGGAGAAACTGCTCGAAGCGGAACTCGCCGGGTTTCTCCCGCTGGGCGAAGTGAGCGGAGATTTTAAGAGCCTGCCGCCGGGAGTTCAGACAGCCGCCGAGGCCGGCGACCGGGCGCCGGGCTACCGCTGGAAGCGGATCGTCTCGCCGACGCCTTTGGATCTGGTGCGCGAAGTCCGTGTGCAGGTGATCTGGCCGAGAGGCGACATCGAAGAAATGGTCGAGGTGAGCACCTATGTCTTTCGATCCGCCGTGTCCTGACGAACAGGGCGGCTTTACCTTGATCGAAGTCCTCCTGGCGGTCGCGGCGTTGGCGACGATTGCGGCATTGATCTTTGCCTCCCTGGCCTCCACCATCCGCCTGACGGACTCGGTCAGGGACGCCGCCGCGCGGGAGCAACTGATCCGCAGCAGTCTCCGGTTGATGGCCGACGAGCTGATGTCGGCCCAGATCCATCCGTCGTCGCCGTGGATCGGTCAGAATGGGCAACAGAACGGTCGGCCCGCGGACATTGTGGCGTTTCTGTCTTCGAGCCAGATCAGAACCCATGACGCGGCCGCCGAAAGCGAGCTCGCCCGGGTGCTCTACACGCGCGAGGGAACGCGTCTGATCAGGATGGCACGGCGCAATCTGTACGGTCTCACCGACGAGTGGCTCGAGCGAACCGATCTGGCGGACAAGGTCATCGGGTTCAATGTGCGATATTTCGACGAACTGTCCCAGGCCTGGGTGGACGAATGGGACGGGCGGAACAGGCGGTCCCAACCGAAGGCGGTGTTGATCGAGCTGACGCTCCAAGTTGCGGATGAAGATGTGCGGACCATCAGAGAATGGATTCACGTCGGAGCGTAGTCCTGATGTTCAAGCTGGTTCGGTCGCCGCAGGTCAAGCTTGCCGCCGGTTGGACGGCGGTGCTGTTCGGGCTGGGCGCGTTCTTTCTGGCGGTCACCTTTCCCTATGACGCTCTTCAGGAGCGCATCCTGGCGGAGGTGTCCGGCCGGACCGGCGTCGAGATCAACGCCGACCAGTGGGAGATTGATTGGCCGTTCGGCCTGGGCTGGCGAGGGGTCAGCCTGTTCACGGAGGAGAACGTGCGGGTGCAGATGGACGAGCTCCGGGTCACATTCAACGCGGCGAGCGTGCTGACCGGCCGCTTGGCCGCCGACATGGTCGCCTCGTTGCACGGAGACGCACCCACCGGAGGCGGACGTGCGACCGTCCGGGTGACGGCGGACTCCTGGTCCGGCAACAGCGCGACGTCGGTCGCCGGGCGAATCGAACACCTGCCTCTCTCCGCTCTGGGCTTTCCGGCCGCGCGCCGCGGGCGCCTGAACGTCGATTTTACTCAGCGATGGGAAGGGACTTCGTCGGCGGGCGGCACGGCGGGCTTGGAAGGAACGTGGACCATCGACGTGGCGGACGTGTTGATCGAGCAAATTGCCTCGGGTCAGATCCGTCTCCCCTCTGTCACGCTGGCCAACGCCAGGATGACCCTGCAATGCCGGGCCGCCGTCTGCCGCGTCCAGGAGTTGACCGGGGACGGAACAGACGGGTTTTTTCAGGGAGACGGCCAGATCACGCTCCGGCGGCCGTTCCGGAACAGCACCCTGGCGTTGTCCGTCTCCGTGACGCCTTCTCCTGCGTTTGCGCAGCGCGCCGCCGCGTCGGGCCTGCCATTGGCGGCCGCCGGTGTACCGTTGAAATTGAGCATCTCCGGCGCATTGTCACGACCGCAAGTGGCGTTCATGTGAGAGTTATGAGGAAAAAGCGATTAAGCCAGTGAGTCATTGAGTGATTGCGAGCGCTCGGCGTTCTTACAAAAGCAGTCTTCATGAGCCTCGGGTTCACCCTGTTTGACCCGTTGCTTGCACCCGTTGCAACGAGAAGAGCAACGGGTGCCTCGAAAACCCCCTCCCCGAGACCCTCCCCCTTGAAGGGGGAGGGGAGGGTGGGGGTGACGGCCCATTACGCATCACGGTCTCATGATGGTCGCTGATTGCATCGGACTCGACTTGGGGCGGACCGCCATCAAAGCGGTGCGATTCCGCCGGACGCTCAGCGGCCGGGAGTCGGTGGACTACTTCCACCAGCCGATGCCGTACGCGCACGAGCAAGCGCTGGAGCCGGCCCGCAAGGCCTCTCTTCTCCGGAAATTCCTCTGGCAGAACGGCCTCTACCACGGAGACCTGGTCACAGCCATCCCCTGCCGCGACATCTTCATCCGCACCCTGTCGTTCCCCTTCCAGGACGCCGGCAAACTGGCCCAGGTCGTGCCTTTCGAAGTCGAAAACCTGATTCCCCTCCCCTTGGAAGACGTAGCGGTCGGGAGCGTCGTGCTGCCGCCGGGAGCGACCAAGACCGCGCGACCAGCCGGCGCCGCCTCCGAGGTTCTCGTCACGGCGGCGCCCAAGAGCGCGGTGGCGGATCACATGAGGTTTCTGGCCGAGGCGGATCTCGATCCCGCCGCCATCAACGTGGACGGCTTGGCCCTGTTCTCCGTGACGGAATTCCTCAAGCAGGAAGGCGCCGACGTCCCCGGAGATCTGGCCGTCATCGACCTCGGCGCCTCCAAATCCACGCTCTGCCTGATTCACCGGGGCCGGCCCCTGCTCCTGCGCACGATCCCGTGGGGCGGAGACCGGTTGACCGAGGCCCTGGCCGCCCGGTACGCCTGCTCGTTCGCCGAAGCGGAGCGGCGGAAGCGGGGGATGGCCGCGTCACAGGTGGAACCCTGGCTGGATCCGTTGCTGAAAGACGTCCGGATGACCCTGCATGCGTTCGAGTCGACGACACGGACGCGGATCACGCACTGCTGGGTCTCCGGCGGAGGTTCGAAGCTCCGGGAGGTCAACGGATACCTGGCCCGCCAACTCGAACTGGTTCCCGTCGGTCCCCGACAGGGATTCGGCGCCGACTGCCCGCGCGCGTTCTCCGTGGCCTTTGGACTGGCGATTCATCCGAAGCTCGTGCGGCCCCGGTGGAAGATCCGCGCCCCGCGGTCGGCGGTCGCGCTCGATCTGAAGCAGATCGCGGAGTCGGCGGAGACGAAACCCGCCGTCGCGCGCCGGGATGTGTGGTTCGCGGCGGCCGGAGTCCTTGTGCTCTGCCTGTTGGCGCTCGCCGATCTTTCCGTGCGGGTCTCGCTCAAAGACGCCCGCGTGAAGGAACTGAAGGCTGCGCTGCAGTCGCAGTTTCAACGGGATTTCGGCGGCGGAGCCGCGCCCGGCGAAGAGATGGACCAGGCCCGCGCTCGACTGGAGGGGGTGAAGAAAGCGTTGAGCATCGTCGACGGATCGCAGACGCGGGCGCTGCCGGTGTTCGCCCAGGTCGTCAAACACATTCCCCGCGGCCTGCCCTTCGCTGTGCGGGAACTGACCATCGAAAACGGCGCCGTTCATCTGGAGGCCGAGACGGATTCCTTCGAAGCGGTGGAGAAGGTCAAGCAGGCGTTCGCCGCGTCGCCGGCGTTCCAGGAAGTCGCCGTCAGCGACACGCGGGTCGGCGCGTCGGCCAAACAAGTGGTGTTCCGACTGGCGTTCAAGGTGCAGGCGCCATGACGCAGGGTTTGGCTCAACGCTGGAAGGCTCTTTCCCCGCGCGAACGGCTCACGATCGGCATCGGCACGGCCGTGATCGCCGCTGCGCTGTTGTTCGTCGGCGTCGTCGATCCGTTGCTCGAGCGGCAGGAGGTGCTGGAACGGCAGGCCGGCCGAAAGCAACGGGAGATTCGCGAGCTCGCGACGCTCGGCGCCCAGTACGCCGCTCTGCGGGCGCGCCTCTCGACGCTCGAAAACCGGCTGCCGCCCCCCGAGGCGCAGTTTTCCCTTGTGGCCTTCGTGGAAGACGCGGCGGCGCAGGCGCGCGTGCGCGAACGGATCGTCGGCATGCAGCCGCAACCTCCGGCGGTGATACAGAGCTATCAGGAAACGTCGGTGGATGTGAGATTGGACGGGGTGCCTCTCACCGACCTGTTGGCGTTGCTGGTCGAGTTGGAACAAGCTCCCTATGACGTCCAAGTCCGGCACCTGCAGATCAAACCGAAGTATGATGCGCCGTCTCTGTGGGACGCCAACCTGCGCGTGGTCTCCCATGATAGGCCGCGATGAACGGGGCGTCGCCCTGATCCTGGCGCTGCTCATCCTGACCCTGCTCGTCGCGCTTATCCTGGAGTTCGACGCCGAGGCCCGCCGGGAATATCGCGATGCGGCGGCCTTCCGAGACAACGTCAAGGTCAACGCGCTGACCCGAGCCGGCGTCCAGGCCGCGCGGGCGGTGCTGTTGCAGGACCACAGGATTCAGAAGCTCACGAACCAGCGGTTCGACGCCCTGACGGATGTCTGGGCGCTGCCGATCGCCGGGTACCAACTGGGCGACGGAGCGCTGTCCGCCCGAATCGAGGACGAAACCGGCAAGCTCAACCTGAATGAGCTAGCGAACGTCCAGGATCCCAAGCAACGCGAAAGCAAGCTCAAGCGGCTGAAACGGCTGTTCGAGTTGCTTCAGGTACGCCCCGACCTGGCCGAGGCGATTGCGGACTGGGTGGATGCAGACGACGTGCCGGAAGCCAGCGGCGCCGAGAGCGCCTACTATCAAACGCTCCGGCCACCCTACATGGCCGCCAACGCTCCCTTGCAGACCCTGTCCGAGCTTTACCTTATTAAAGGGGTGACGAAGGAGGTCGTGCAACGGCTGGAACCCTATGTCACCGTCCACCCACGAAACGGCGCCGAGGGACGCGTGAACCTGAATACCGCCGATCCGATCGTCATCCAGGCTCTTGATCCCCGAATCACCCCGGCGATGGCTGGCGAGATCGTCCAAGGTCGTCCCTATCGCACCGTCCAGGACCTCGACCAGATCAGCAACTTCGAACCCATCGCCAAGGAACTGCGACTCTTGCAAGCCTACGACGTGAAAACCAACATCTTCTCCGCCCGGATCGGCATTACGGTCAATGAGGTGAACAAGGCCGTGTACATTGTGCTACGGCGGGACGAAGCGACCGGAGCCAGTTCCGTTCTCTTTTCCCGCATCGAATAGACGAGGCGAGTGTGTGAGGTCGTGTCCTATCCTGTTTGCCTCCCCACACTCCTGTCACATTTCACCGGGTACGAGCGTCCCGCTCGCCTCTGAATTAACGCAGTTGTAACACCTCTGTTACTTCCGCGATACCTTCCGCTTCTAATCTCCTCCTCCGGCGATGCACTGCCGCTATCGGCCGCGTAGTGCTTGATTGGCAGAAATTACAAGACAGGAGGAGGAGGAATGGCCTTCCCAATAAGCTCAATGAAGCGGGGCGGACAGATCATGCTTGTGACGCTCCTTTGGCTTTCGGTCCAACCGATTTGGGCCGAACCCACTGAGCCCGGCAAAGACGTCCCTAGAGATGGCGGACTCCGGTCGCCATCCCAACCGATCGGACCGGTTCCGGTGGCGGATCGTCCTGCCCAGGCCGGGACCTATCTCAAGGAGACGGAGCCCACGCCGCTTGAAGACATCCTGTTGGAAAAAGGCCTCATTACGATGGACGACTGGATCAGGATCAAGGCGCAAGAGGAAAAAAAGGCCGAGGAGACGAGCGCGGAAATGGGGATGATCAGCAGTCCCCGATGGTACGAGCGGATCCGGATCAACGGGTACATCCAGAATCGCTACGCCTTGCTCGACAATCCGATGATGGATATTCCGTTGGGCGACAAACTGGCCACGCGCGATTCGAACACGTTTTACATCCGGCGGATCCGCCTGGTCTTCCAGGGGCAGATTTCGGAACGCCTCGCCTTCTACTTCCAGCCCGCATTCGAAGGCGATCAACAGAATCTTTTTAACAAAGAGATCGTCGACGCCTTTGCGGATTTTTTCATCACCAAGGACAAGGAGCATCGGATCCGCTTCGGCCAGCATCGGACCCCGAACGCCTTTGATACCTATCGGTCGAGCAGCAACCGGCAGGAGCTGGACCGGCACGAGTCCATCCAGAGCGGCGCGCCGGGCGAGCGCGATCTGGGAATCGCCTATTACTGGAGCCCCAAGATCGCCCAGCAGCGATATGCGCAACTGGCCACCTACCACAACGGCCCCGGCGACTACGGCGATTTCGGCATCATGGTCTGGAACGGTCAGACACGCAATAAGCCGGAGTTGAATGACGACAAGCATGTCGGGATTCGTCTCGCTCATCCGTTCGAGTTGCCCGATGGTCGGCTCCTGGAGGCCGGCATGTTCGCCTACCGCGGACAGTTTGTGGTGGACCCCGGCAAGGTGGCGCGCTGCCCGATCTCCTCACACGTGCGGGACGGCAAATCGACTGGTTGTCAGGTGCGCGACGAACGGCTCACCTGGTATGTGTGGACGCCGCCACAACCTTGGGGGTTGCTGGCGGAATACACACTCGGGCGCGGACCGAAGCGCGACGCGCAGGGCTTCATCCGCGAAGCTCACCTCTATGGCGGCTATGTGCAACCGTACTATACGTGGCGATATTCGGATGTGGGATTGCTGACCGGTTACTTCCGCTGGGGCGAATACTACGGCGGGATCAAATCAATCAACGGGGTTGACGGCCGGTCCAAGACGATCAACGTGGGGCTCGTCTGGGAGCCGGATACCCATTGGCGGTTCGTCGCGGAATGGATGTACAAGGAAGGTCTGCATTCCTCCCTGATCCGCCCAAATGTGGATCTCCCGAATAACGCGCCCCAAGTCGAATTCGCTGGGAACCTCTTCCGAATCCAGGCGCAGTGGTTCTGGAATTGATGCATGTTGTCCCGACTTGTCGCCCTCATGGATACAACGTGATACGGCGAGGCTAAGGCTGTCGTGGATGTGCTGGTAGCTCCGGGCGCTTCTGGGCAAGGAAGAGATCCACCACAAGGACTTTAGCTGGGTCGGGATAGTTCCACCCACGCTGTCCGTCAGGAAGATGAACTTCCGCTTCCGGAGGCGAGAACGAGAGTTTGAAGTCACCGGCTCTCAGAGCCAAGAGCGGCGCATCTACTGGATCCATCTCATAAGCCGGGTTGACCTGTCTCATCAAATCGGAAGGAAGGGCGCGGTGGTTTGCAAGGACGAGATACAGGCGACCGTCGCGGACGAATAATCCGCCGGACGTGACGGCCAGCCCGACGTTCGCATTGGAAAAGCGCCGATAGAAGGTTGCCATCTCTCGGGGCGTGGCCAGGGCCAGCGCTCGGCTGAGCTGCGGAGCGATCACCCGAATCTCCTCCGCGCTGAACGCCGGTCCAAGGGGCTTTTCTCCCGTGACCAAACGAAACACCGGGTCCTGAAGCTTCTGGACCCTGATGCCGGCCAGAATTCCCGCCATTCGTTCAGGTGAAATCGAAGCCGGATGGGTATGGCCGCCTCCGGCTTGCGCATCGACCCGCAACTGGATGGAAGTCAATTGATCCTGGTAGACGGGACGAGGCGGCGGGAGGCTGTTGCAACCGATCTCCACCGAGAGAAGCAACGCGCTGATCGCGGAAACTCTGCCAATCCGAGGCATGGAAACGCTTTCCTTGAAAATAGGCGCAAGGCTTGAGGCCCTAGGCGAGAGGCGGAAATGACACCCGGTGCTCTTCCCCTCGCCCCGAGCCTCTCGCCCAGTCTTTATATACCAGAAGCGCATGAAAAAAAGAGAGCACGGCGTGAATCCGCGTCACTGGGCGGAGCGTGGAAGCGTGGCGGTGACTGGGCTCCCGACGAGCAAGGCCAGATTCTTCTCGACCTGGCTGCTGGTCAGAGGGAAAAACCTGGCCCGGAGCACCACGTCCTGGCCGTCACGACTGTTGATGAACTTCAAAAACTCCTGTGTGACGGGATCGAACTTCGCGTCAGGCGCCTTGTTCACGTAAAGATAGAGGAACCGGCTGAGTGGATACCGGCCGTCTGCGATCGACTCGACAGTCGGTTCGACAAACGGCTTCCCATCTTCCTCCGCCAGAGGGACGATTCGGACCATTGACGAGGGATAGCCCATCCCGGCATAGCCGATCCCGAGAGGGTCTTTCGCCAGGGCCAGTATGAGCGAGGCCGTACCGGGCTGCACTCGTATCTCGGATTTGATCTCGGCATCTCCGAGAGCTGCGTGCATGAAAAACTCGCGTGTCGCGGAGCGTTCGTTGCGTCCATAGAGCCGGATCGGCTGGCGTTCCCAACCGCCTTTCAGCCCGAGATCTCCCCAGGCGGCAATTTCCGAGGGATAACCGCGTCGACGAGCGCTGCTGAAGATGGCGTCCACCTGCGCCAGGGTCAGCCCCTGAATCGGATTCTCCTTGTTCACGAAGATGGCCACCGCGTCCATCGCGATCGGAATAGCCAGCGGCTCATAGCCGTACTTGGACGTGAACCGGCGAATTTCCTCGGGGGTGAGCGCACGCGAAGTCGCCAAGAGCGACGCCTTGGACGCGCCTTGATGCCCCCCGTCTCTCGCCTTGTCGCCGCGGCCCTGGAGCGAGTAACCGACCACGAATTCCGTCAGTGCCGCTTTGGACCCGCCTCCCTCCACGCCGATTTTTACGTCAGGATGCCGGCGCATAAATTCGGCCGCCAGCCGGCTCAACAACGGCTGCATGGTATCGGACCCGGCGATCGTCAGCCGGCCCGAGAGTTCGGCCGATGGGACATAAGGCTCGATCGCTGCGGCAACGACCAGTCTCTCCTGACCCCAGGTCGGCTCACACAGCCAGGCTGTCGCACCCAGAACCGCCGTAGCAAGAGCAAGACGGCTGAAGACCTTACGTCGGAGAGGGTCAGGTGACCTGAACTGTGACATCGCAACCTCCTGGAGTGTCGTTAATGGCGGACCCTGCTCCCTGTTGCGCGGGATCCGAAAGCATCTGTCTGCATCATCATTTGCCAGGAGTGGGTTTCATGCAGATAACGGCAGTGTTACAAACATGTTAACTCTCGGACCGGTGCCGACCGCGGTTCACAGAACTTCGCCTCGCATCGACTGGTTGATCGCCTTGGGGGATGGGATGAGGCCTTACCCGGGGAGAATAACGTGAGGAAAGCGCAGCGGAGCAAGCTGACCGCCGGCGTTATTCTTTCTCCACCAACTGCCAGCCCATCTTGCGGAGGCACCGCTCGGTGGCTTCGAGGAGCATCAGACGAATTCCCTGCTGGAGCTTGGGATCGCGGAGGGCGTCGCCTTCGCACTTGTTGTAGTCCTGGGCAAAGGCGTCCTTCGGTTTGTTGGGATGAACCCACTCCGCCGAGCCGCAGGCGACCGAGACGAGTATGACGAGACCGATGACGATCGTGAGAAATGGACTCATCGCTCTGCGGACCGTGGGATCGATCATACCGGGCTGCGAGCATACTCGCCCGCCCGGCCGCCGTCAAGGTTCCGTTGTGAGTCATTGACAATCTCACCCCGAGACAGCGCATTGCGTCATTTGGCAATCCGACCCTTCGGCCCGGCATGGCAAAGGGACAGAAAAAGAGCCAGTTTGGGGCAGGCGGCATAGCGCCACGATCGAAGTACGAGTATCTACGGGTGATGTAGCGGCAGGGTTCAGCCAGCGGACCGGGCGGCCGGGGAGCTGCTCAATCGGCAAACGAACGCCGGTGTTTGGTCCCATGCTGGTCCTTACGACATCGGAATCGTCAGTGTCACTTCGTTCCCGCGCTCGTTGTAGGCGACATCGGGGAAAAACGACCGGACAAGAAAAAGCCCTCGTCCGTTGGCCTCCCGGGCTTCGCACGGCTCTGTTGAACGGCCAAGCAAGCTCTTCCAGTGAAACCCCTTGCCTTCGTCCGCAATCTGGTATCGAATCAGACCTTGCGCCTTGTCATACAGACATCGCACGGTCACCCGTCGCTTGGCTATCCGCGGATCGCGGAGTTTCGCTGCGATCAACTCCTCATACGTTCCTCGATTCAGCGCCTCTTGCTTTTCTTTGTACAGAATTTCCAGACTCCCGTGTTCGACGGCATTCAATAGCAGTTCTTGCAAGGCCGCGCGCAAGTGCGTTCGCCGGCCTGGCGCGACGGCGGCCGTCCCGTTCTGCATGACCCAACTCACCGTCGGCTCGATGAGCGACGGATCCGCTTCGCAGACGATCGTGCATTCCACTCGACTCATGGCGGGAAGATCAATGATCCTGATCGGTAACGCGCGTTTAGCCATCTCCAGTGCCTTGCGCCACTGCGCCCTGTCTACCGGCAACGTCAGATACTCCAGCACCCCCACCTTGAGCACCTCCAAGACCGCCCTCTCTTCGGCTAGGCTCCCGACGACGAGAATCGGACAAGCGGGACGGCACTCATGCCATTCTCGAATCCACGACTCGGTTTCGACACTCGCTGGGGTCAGCTCGGCAACGACGATATCCGGATCCGTCAACTCGGCGGTGGCCTTCGCCACCGACGGGTCGGAGGCGATCACCACTGAGAAACCCAGATCGCGCGACGCTTCTTGAAGGCAGCTGCGCGTATCCGAACAAGAAATGCAGGCCATCACCAGCACACTCCTCCCCCTGCATTCCATCGTCCACCTCCTTGCCTTCAGCGTCGCAACGCCACTAATGCGCGGATCAGCGCGGTCACTTCCGCCTCCGTCTCCGACCAAAAGGAATGCGCAGCGGACAAGTTCCCGCAGCGAGCCGCTTCTTCAAGCCGCCGGCAGGCCCCATGGGCCCTGGCGGCCGCGAACTGGAGCACCGCGCCTTTGAGTCGGTGTGCCGCCTTGGCGGTGGCATCCGCATCCTGTTGAAACCAGGCGCGGCGCAAGGTCTCCAAGTCAGCCTCTGCCTGGGTGATGAACACGCTCGCCAGTTCCATCAACAACTCTCGATCCCCGTCAACGCCGGCTAACGCCTTCGCTTCATCCCACACCGGCATCGTCTCAGCCGCTGCGAAGTAACCATTCACTGGATCGTTCATTCTGTCCCCTCCTTCATATGGGACTCCCCACCAGACCGGCCCGCACTCTCAGGAGACCAGGTCTCAGCCGGCATCCGTGTGGTCTCGCGTGGTATCCACCGATCCAGCACGGCCGCGAGCTGGTTGATCCTAAGCGGCTTGGTGAGAAAATCGTCCATGCCCGCATCCAGACAACGCTGGCGGTCTTCAGGCAGCGCGTTGGCCGTCAGGGCGATGATCGGCACGCGGGGCCGCCCGGTTTCCGCCTTGCGGATGAAGCCTGTTGCCGCATAGCCATCAAGATTCGGCATCATACAGTCCATCAGCACACACGCATACCCGCCGCGCTGGGCGGCTTCGACGGCCTGAGCCCCATCCGAAACGACCTCGACGGCATAGCCCAATTTCTGGAGCATCGTGACCGCCACCAGTTGATTCACCTGGTTGTCTTCAGCCAATAAGATTTTGTGTCGTCTTGCCGCCTCCTTGAGGGTGTGCCGAGTGATGATCGGCGCCGAGCTCGCCTCGTCTCTGTTCTCCTGCCCGAGCACGAGCCGAAGACAGTCCATCAACGCCGCCTGGCGGATCGGCTTGTGGAGGTAAGCTGCAAATCCGGCTTCACGCGCCTCCCGCGCCTCGCCCTGTCGTCCCACAGCGGTGAGCGCAATCAGCTTGGTCGTTTCCAAGGCCGGATCCGTCTTGATCACTCTCGCCAATTCATACCCGTTCGCGTCCGGGAGGTGGAGGTCCATCAGCACGAGCGGGATCGGTGTACCAGCTTCCGCCGCCCGCCGGAGGATCGCTGTCGCCTCAGACGCGCAGCTCGCCTCTATCGGCACCATTTCCGAGCGGGCCAGGAGCCCCACGAGCGCCGCTCGGCTGGCGCGATGATGATCGACGCACAGCACGTGCCGGCCGGCCAGTGTGACAGCCCGATCCGGAGGCTCGGCAGTTCGGGTCGGCGCCAGGAAAAGGGGCACGTCAAACCAAAAACGGCTCCCTCGGCCCGGCTCGCTCTGAACGTCAATGGTTCCCCCCATCAGCTCGACCAGCCGCTTGGCAATCGCCAACCCGAGGCCGGTGCCTCCGTACTTCCGCGTAGTCGAGACATCGACTTGGCTGAAGACCTGAAACAGCCGCCGTTGGTCGTCGCGTCCGATCCCGACGCCGGTATCCTGGACGACGAACCGGAGGGTGACGGCATCGGGGGTGTGGCCACCGGGGGTCTCCTGCGTCACCCGCACGACGACTTCCCCGCACTCCGTGAACTTGACCGCATTGCCGATCAGATTGAGCAGGACCTGGCGAAGTCTCGTCGGATCGCCGAGAACTCGCTCCGGCACGCCAGCCTCGATCACGAGCGCCAGATCCAGCCCTTTGCCATACGCCTGCTTCGAGAACAGGTCCGTGACCTCCTCGAGGCAAAGGCGCAAATCGAATTCGATCCGTTCCAGCTCAAGTTTGCCAGCCTCGATCTTTGAGTAATCCAAAATATCGTTGATGATGGCCAGCGCAACCTCTCCGCTGCTTTTGGTTGTCTCGACCAGCCGGCGCTGTTCTTCGGTTAACTCGGTCTCCAGCAACACACTGGTCATCCCGATGACTCCGTTCATCGGGGTTCGGATTTCGTGGCTCATCATGGCGAGAAATTGAGCCTTCGCTCGCGCGGCGCTCAGCGCCTCATCCCGCGCCTTCAGCAGTTCTGCATTGGCCGCTTCCAGCTCGGCAGCGGAGCGCCGCAGCGTCTCTTCCGTCTGTATCCGTTCGGTGAGATCCTGGGTGATGCCCATGACCCGGAGGGGAGTTCCGTCTCCACTTCGCTCCACCACTCGTCCGCGCATCGACACCCACATCCAGCGACCGGACCGATGCTGCAGGCGATGTTCGAGCACGAAGTGATCGGGTGCGTCTGGACGACCTAGCGAATCTAGGATCTCATCGAATCGCGATCGGTCATCCGGATGCACCCGCAAGCGCCAGTCGTTGATGTTGTTGAGCGGAATCTCATGGTGTTCCAGACCGAGCATCCGAACCCAGGCTGGACTGTGGTAGGCATGCCGGGTCACCAGGTTCCAGTCCCAAAGCCCGTCGGTCGTGGTCTCCATCGCCTGTCGGAATCGCAGCTCACTTGTTCGCAGCCGCTCCTCGGCCTGTTGACGCTCAAGACCTAGGCCGAGTTGTATCCCGATGCCTCGCAGCGCGGTGTCGAGTGCGTCATCAGCCTCACGTCTCGCCACGCTGAACAGCTCGATGATGGCGATGGGCTCTTGCTGGACTAGTATGGGGAACGCGACGCCGCTACAGAGGGCGATCCGCTCATCCCCACTCCAGCCGGCGTAGTCCGGGAGGTGCGCGAGGTCCGTGCGCCATTCGACCTGCTTGGTTGCCCATGCCGCTCCGGCAAGCCCCTCCCCTTTTCGAAGCGTCCAGGCAGCCTGGACGTCCGTGACGAGACGGACGCGGTCTTCGCAGAGGCCGCTGGCGGTTTCCCAGCGCAGACACCCTGCCTTGGCATCAACCAGCCAAAGACAGCCTAGATCCCAGTCCCAATGCTGACACATTGATTGAAGAATCGGCCCGGCGATGTCTTCCAGCCGGCTGCGGCCCGCACCCAACATGGCGATCTCGTATTGAACCGCCACCGCGTTTAACGCCTGCTTAATCTCGGTGATATCCACGAGGAAGCCCCGGAGTCTCGTGGCGCTTGACGGCAGCCGGTCAAGAACGACGAGGTCCTTGACCCACACGGTGCGACCATCGGCGGCCAACATCCGGTACTCCATCGTGTGGGATCGACCGGCCTGCGTGTGCTGCCGGTAAAATTCGACGACCCGATCGCGGTCCAGTGGATGGACATGGTCGATCCAAAACGTTGGCAGCTGCGTCCAGTACGAGGCCGGATACCCGAGTAACGCCTCCGCCTTCCGACTGACGTACAGAAATTGAAACGTGTGAGGGTCGGCTTCCCACACGACGCCGTCAATGGTGTCGATCATCGATTCCCAGTGATGGGGGGAATCGGTCGAGGCCGACGGTTGCCAGCCCTCCGCCGTGAGATCGATGATCGACCACAGCAGCGGAGCTTCCGGTTCGTCGCCGAAGTGCACGATGGTCGGCCGCACCATCAGGACTCCGCCGTTTTTGTGCCGACCGACTTGCATGACGCCCCGTTCCATTATTCCAGTCACCGGGATCCCGGCCCACGCCTGGTCGAACGAATTCATGACGTCACTTGCGGAGTGTGGGATCAGGTGCGTGATCGGTTGCCCGACCAGCTCTCCGCTGGTATAGCCGAACATGCGTTCACTCTCCCCATTCACGCGCAAAATCGTACCCCGTCGGTCGGTCAGCACAAGGCCGCACCCGACCGCTTCGAACATGACGGCTACGTGAGTCCGGTCCTGTTCCGCTACGCGTTCGGTATCGACCTGCCGGAGTTGCCGTTTGAATCGTTTCCCCACGATGACCAGCCCCGCAACCGCTGCGAGACCAAGCCCTCCGATGGCCCACGCGGGTTGCGTCTCGTCATACCAGTCAGCCCGGTGATGCTACACTCCGCCGCCAGCCCCACCCCGGCATCGAGCACCAAGGTAACGATCGACCTGGCGCGTACCCGGGCAAATGGCTCAACCGCTGACGGTGTGCTCATGGACAGCCTCGGCGGCGAACACGGCCACATCGTCGGGAAACATGTCGCTCGGCATCCACGCCCGAGCCGCCTCTACCACCCGCGCGACGAACTGGTCCAGCGTTGCGTGACGGTGGGTGAATGCCGATTCCCCCAATCGATGCCGGCCCCAAACCGTTCCGGATGCATCCCGCGCCTCATACAGCCCATCGCTCACAAGCACAAGCCGCTCGCCTGACCCGATCCGCGTTTCGGCCACAGGGCAGGGTTCCCCCGGCACAAACCCCAACGGCAGCGAGGGAAAAGCCAGCCATTCGAACCCGCCGTCTCGCACGAGGAGCGCTCCGCTATGGCCGGCACTCGCCCACACCAGCCGACCGGACCGGACATCCCAACCGCCGAGCCACACCGTAAAATAGAAGCCCTCGGCACTCAGGGGGAACACACGGGACGCTTCCTCCACCACCAGGTGAGGGACCATGACGGCATTCGGTTGGGTCCTCCAGCGCTCCCGCAAAAATGCCGCAAAGGCCGCAGCCCGGAGAGCGGCCGACACCCCGTGCCCCGATGCGTCGAACATCGCCAGGGCGACCCAGTCGGAGTCGGGGTGGACTAGAAAGAGATCTCCCCCTAAGGCGAGTGAGGGGATGTACTTCCAGTCGCACCGAACGTGACAGCCGACGAACCCTGGCCGCGGCAAGAGCGTCTGCACATAGGCGCTGGCGGCACGCAATTCGTCCTGCAGATCCCGGTTGGCCGCTTCCACCTGCCGCACGAGGCGGCTGCTGCGCAGCCCGGCTTTGATTCTGGCCAGCAATTCCTGTGTGGTGGCCGACTTCGACAAGAAATCGTCGGCGCCCCGGGCCAAACCTTCAACCAATTGGTCGGGTTGATCGAGGGCAGTCAGCAAGATCAGTTGGCACGACTTCAGCTCGGGCTCGCGTCGGACGGCCTCGCAGACCGATGGCCCATCAAAACCCGGCATAATCCAGTCCAGGACCGCCAAATCGGGCTTGAGCTGGGTGATCAACGCCAAGGCCTCCGCACCATCGGCGGCTTCGTGGACCTGATGCCCGAGCCGCCTGAGCTTAGCAGCCGTCGCGGTGCGGCTGACCGCATCGTCGTCCGCAACCACGATCGTGCCGCCCCCCTCCCAGGCGCCCGCTCGACACGTCGCCTGGAGCGATTCATCTTGCACTCGACCATCGCTCATGCGCTCATACGACGTTCGCCTGCCCCATAACCCCTTGCTGCCGGCGAGCGTCCGTTTCCGAATCATAGATGGGGATCATCTTGGCCAGATTGGCCAAGGTGAGGATTTCCCGGACATACGGCTGGGGTCTTAGGAGACTCAGATGTTTGTGTTGCGCCTGAAAAGTCGAGGCAGTGAGAGCTAACAGTCCCAATCCCGAGCTGTCGATGAACCGCACTCGTTCAAGATTCACAATGAGATGCGGGCACCCGCTTTGCTTGACCCGATCGACTGCAGCCTTGAAGGCCTGCCGATTGGCATAGGTCAAGTCTCCAGCCAAATCGCAGATGACGGCATCCGGAAGCTCACGAGTCGTCACGTCCATGGGCATAACTCCTTGGTTAAGGATCCATAACTACGGATACTGTCCTCTTCAACCGGACGCTGCTACTGTATCGGCACGCATTGCGGCGATCTGTAGGGCGCCACGACGCCGACATCTCACGCTCGCGTCACCCAGCCGCGGTCTGGGATGGTCCGGAAGCAGGAACTGCCGGAGCAGCCGGCGAATTGGCTTCGGACGACGACCCATCCGAAGGCGGAACCGTTGTCTGCGACGCCGGCGATCGTTCGAGCACGACGATCTCCACCCGTCGATTTTGCGCTCGGCCTTCGGGGGTTCGATTGTCCGCAATCGGACGGGACTCAGCATAGCCGATGGCGGCCAGGTGATCCGCCGGCACTCCATACAGTTCGGTGAGCACGCGCACGACCATGACCGCGCGGGCCGCCGAAAGCTCCCAGTTCGATGGATACAGCGTCGTCCGGATCGGCACGTTGTCCGTATGGCCTTCCACCTTAACATGTCGATCCAATTCAATCAGGACTTCGGCCAAAGCCCACAAAAAGGGTAACGCGTTTTGGCGGATGACGGCTTCGCCGCTGTTGAACAGGATGTGATCCGGAATGGTGATGACGATTTCTCCGTCCATCCGCTCCATGACATGAATGAGCGCAAACCGTGCCGCCGGCTGCAATGACTTCACGACCTCCCGCAGCCGCCGAATGACAAGTTCTTTGCTGCCGGGCAGATCGGGCGCCACGAGCGCCGGTTTGTGGTCCCCAATGTTGAACGCCAAGGGCGTTGTGGGTGGGCTGACGATGGGGTGCAGGGCGGCCTTAATCGATTCGCTGACCGTCCTGAACCTGCCCTCGTTGACAACCGAGACCGAATACATCACGACGAAAAAGGCGAACAACAGCGTGATGAAGTCCGCATAGGACACGAGCCAGCGCTCGTGATTCTCGTGTTCTTCGTGTTGGTGTTTCTTGGCCATTGCGCAAGCCGCCGCTTGTCCCCCGTCGTTCGCACCTCATGAACCGCACGTTGCTAGACTCTTACAAGAGACGCTTCACGCTTCACGAGCCACGTTATTTCTTGTCCTTCGTGCGTTCCTGCTTCGGCAGATAGCCTTCCAACTTTTCTTGTAGCAGCCGCGGGTTCTCGCCCTGCGCTAGACCGACTAGGCCCATGATCAGCATCGTGCGGGCGGCCGTCTCTTCTTTGAGTTTCAGTTTGATCTTGTTGGCCAAGGGCAGGAACAGCAGGTTCGCCGATCCGACTCCGTAGACCGTCGCCACGAACGCCGTGGCGATGCCGCTGCCGAGCTTCGAAGGATCGGCCAGGTTTTCCATGACATGGATCAAGCCGAGCACGGCACCCAAAATGCCCACCGTCGGCGCGTATCCGCCCGCCGCTTCCCACACTTTGGCGGCAGTCAGCCCCTCTGTCTCGTGGTGCTCGGCGTCGATCTCGAGGATCTCGTGCACCACCTTGGGATCGGTTCCGTCCACGATCAACTGGACGCCTTTCCGGAAGAACGGGTCGTTGATGTCCTTCAACTTGCCTTCGAGCGCCAAGAGGCCCTGCTTCCGGGACAGGTTGGCCAGATCAAGAATCTGCGTGATAGTGCCCTTGTGGTCCCGCTTGACATCCTGAATCGCCAGCTTGGCCAGTGCCACGCTTTTGACCACGACGGACAACGGATTTTGGACACAGATCGCGCCAACAGTCCCGCCGATCACGATAACGAAGGCGGTCAACTGGAGAATCGAGCCGAGGTGCCCCCCCTCCAGCGCTTGTCCGCCGAGAATCGAGCCGATAGCGATGACGACTCCGATGAGGGTCGCAAGGTCCACGTCTAATCACCCCCCCCTCTTTTTCCTCGATGGTATGGCCACTAGACCGAAAGCGGGATATGAAATGCCGCCGGAGTCTCTTGCAGTCCGGCTTTCGACTCTGTTACGGTGCGGCACCACTTTGAACGAGCAAGGGAGGGAGCGCGTGAGTCCCCTCGATCACCTGATCCTCGATGCGAAGCAGGCGATCCTCGAGGAACAGCACAAGCGGTTCCAGTCTCTCCAACGTGAAGGCCGCTGGGAAGAAGCGATGCAGCAGTTCCAGGTCACCCTGTCCTGCGCGTCGGATCTGCTCAACGAATCGCTCGGCATCCTCGAGCGGGTATTGAACGCGTCCCGTGCCCGGCAGCGTGAGCAACCGCCCTCGCCTCCCGCTCCTCCGTCGAACCCTATCACCCCGTAACCGCCTCGATCGCGGCTTCCTCGCCCGGCATCAGGAGCCGCACCAAGTCCAAGACGATCAGGAGCCGATCTTCGATACGGCCCACTCCTTGGGTGTATTCGGCTCCCGCCGACGCGCCAATCGTCGGCGGCGGTTCAATGGCGCTCTTCGGAATCCTCAGCACTTCTTCCACCGAATCGACGATCAACCCCACCAGGCGCTGTCGGACCGACACGACCACGATCCGGAACCGTGCGGTGCGCTCGACTCCCGGCAACCCGAAGCGCCGGCGCAGGTCCAGCACCGGAATGATCCGTCCTCGCAAATTGATCACACCCTCCACGTAGGATGGCGCCTTCGGCACCCGCGTAATCTCCACCATGCGGTTAATCTCCTGGACGCTCAGCACGTCCAGCGCGAACTCTTCGTTTCCTACCCGGCACGTCACAAACTGGCAGAGTTCTTCCGCCGTCTTGGCCTCACGGCCGACTTCCTGGACCCGTGCGGACGAAACCGTTGGCGGCATGTTGGTGTCTTGCGCGATCATTGTGCGTTCCTTTCCGTTGTTCCATCGCCGCGATCACATTTTGAACCCGCCGACGATGGCTTGCAGCTCGATCGCCAGCTTGCTGAGGTCCTGGCTGGCTTTCGCCGACTCGTTGGCGCCCGCCGCGGATTCCTTGGTGATCTTTGCGACGTTTTCAATGTCGCTCGCGATTTGCTGAGTCGCGACTGACTGTTCCTCGGACGCCACGGCGATCTGCCGGATCATGTCCGCGCTCTGCGTCACCATCTCGGCGATGCGGGACAGAGCTTCACCCGTTTTGTTGACCAATTCGACGCCGCCGGCCACCTTCTGCGTGCCTTCCTCCATGGCCTCGACAGCACCTTTCGTGTCGTGCTGGATCTCGCGGATCATATCCACAATCTCCTTGGTCGCCTTGGTCGTCCGCTCCGCCAGCTTACGGACTTCATCCGCAACGACTGCAAAACCACGGCCCTGTTCGCCGGCTCGCGCCGCTTCGATGGCTGCGTTCAACGCCAACAAATTCGTCTGGTCAGCGATGTCCTCGATAACGCGCACGATCTGACCGATCTGGTCCGATGACCGGCCCAGGGCCGAGATAATCGTTGCGGAGTTCGCCACCGCATCCGAGAGTCGCTTCATGCCAGAGATCGTCTCCCCGACAACCGCTCGCCCATCCTTCGCGATCTTCACGGTTTCTTGCGCGATATTGGCCGCTTTGCTGGAATTCTGGGCTACCTCTCCGACGGTGGAGTTCATTTCCTCCACAGCGGTGGCTGTTTGGGCTGTTCTGGACGTCAACGTCTCCGTTCCCTTCGCGATTTCTTCGGCGGTTGCCGAAAGCTGGACGGCGGCGGACGCAACCCTATCGGTCACATGAGCGACCTTCGAGATCATCTTCTGGAGCTTGTCGATGAAGAGATTGAAGTATCCGCCCAGTTCGGCGATTTCGTCCCGCCCCTTGACGGGCACCCGTTTGGTCAGGTCGCCCTCCCCTTCCGAGATGTCCTGAGAAATCTTGGTCATGAAGGTGAGCGGTTTCAGCACGAGGATTCGCAACAGGACGTATACCATAACCAGCACGGCCAGCACCACCGACACTATGACCGTTCCCGTCCGATACATCGACTCATTCGACGCCGCCTTCGCAGCCGCCATCGGAATCCCGACGGTCAAGACGCCGAGGACGTCCCCGATCTGTTTGCCTTGGTGGCACCCAATGCAGGCCGCAGTGCTCGCTTTGTCCGGCGTCGCACGACGAAACATCAAAACACCCGATGTTTCCTCGACCTTCGCGTAACTCTCGGCTCCGCTCATGATCGCCCTGATCGCCTCCTTTTCGAACACGTCTCGAGGCACATTGTCCGGATTGAGCGGCTCCTGGCTGATGAGCCTGGTGCTGAACAGTCCTCCCTTCGACGCCTCTTCTCCCATTTCTCGTGTGGCGGTCGCAGGGAACGGGATCGCGTTCGGGTTGGACTCGTGCTCCTTGGCGATGATGATGTCCTTGCCAGCCTTGGAGTTCTTGATCTTGGCGACATAATTTTGGGCGACGTAGGCCCGCGTGATCTGGATCTGCCTCTCGATGACCTTGCTGCGAGCTTCCAGCAACCCAAGAATCTTTACCTGTTCCTGCTGATAGACGAACCAGAGGCCGACCCCTGTCACCACCAATGCTATCCCGCAGATGTACGCAATAAACTTCGGTCCGATTTTCATGTTATTCAGAAATTTCCACATGCTATTTTCTCCTCTTTCCAGTTTTGAGCGCTTCCTGTTCCTCTGCGAAAGCTGCTCTATCAGGTCACGCTACCTGGAGCCCGATGGCTCACACCATATTGACGATCTCTCCCACCACCTGAGGTAACGGCACGACTTTCTCGGCGCACCCGGCTTCGACCACAGCCTTGGGCATGCCATACACCACGCACGTCGCTTCGTCCTGCGCGATGGTGCGACCTTTGGCGTCCTTGATCGCGCGCATTCCTTCCAGACCGTCATGTCCCATTCCCGTCAGGATCACTCCGATCCCCCGCTCGCCGTAAACCGACGCCACCGACTGCATCATGACGTCGACCGAGGGGGCGTGCATCAGGCCCTCGGAATCGGAACTCAACGCCACTTGGACGTCCATCGTGCTCCGCCGCGCGACCCTCAACTGGACGCCGCCCGGTGCGATGAGCACCACGCCCGGTTTCACGATGTCCCCATCTGACGCTTCGCGGACATCCAAGCGACAGATCTGATTCATCCGCTCGGAAAACGGCTTCGTGAAAAACTTCGGCATGTGCTGAACGATCACGATTCCGGCTGGAAAATCCTCCGGCAACAACGGCAAGATCTCGCTCAGTGCCCGTGGGCCTCCCGTCGAACATCCAATGGCGACCAGTTTGTCTCCCCAACTGGCTCGTGCTGAAGCCGACACGGTACCCGGCACATGAGCGCCGGGACCCGATTGCGCCGCCGATCCGGCTTTCACGCCTTGCCCGTCTGGCCTCGAAAGAGAAGCCCGCGTGCGTCTTCGGCGCAGTGTGCCGGCCGCCCCCGCAGCCGCGATGATTTTGTCGATCAACGCGTCCTTGACCTCGACGATGCGTGTCGCCACGCCGTCGAGTTGTTTAGGGATATAATCCACCGCTCCTAATTCCAGCGCCGCCAGCGTCTCTTTGGCTCCTTCCGTCGTCAGAGAACTTACCATCAGCACCGGCAGAGGCCGGGTCTCCATAATGCGTTGAAGCGCCGCGAGCCCGTTCATTACCGGCATTTCGACGTCGAGCGTCACCACATCGGGGCGCAACTCATCGAGTTTTTGGAGCGCCTCCTCCCCGTTGCGCCCGGTCCCGACGACCGTGATGCGGGGGTCCGATGCCAACATGCCGCACAGCGCTTTCCGCATGAACGCGGAATCATCGACCACGAGGACTCGGATCGGATCGTTCATCATGAAGGCCCTCTCCTCCAGCAGAACCCGCCGCCTCCAACGCTCAACGGCGAGTGAGACAGCGGCTCACAGGCGCGTCTCAGTGACGGAGCTTAAACCCGCTCACGACGGCCTGAAGCTCGTTGGCCAGCCGAGCCAAATCCGCCGACGCCGCGCCGATCTGTCCGATCCCTCCTTCATTCCGCTTACTGACCTCGGCGGTCACTTCGATGTTGCTGGCGATCTGATGAGTCACCGTGGACTGTTCTTCAACCGCCGCAGCGATTTGCTGAACCATATTGGTCACCGTTTCGACCGCCCCGACGATCTCACTGAGACACGCTCCCGCCCTCTGCGCCAGTCCCGTACCTTCCTCGGTTTCGCGGGTCGCCGCCTGCATCGCCTCCACAGCGACAGTGGTATCTCCCTGTATGGTTCGGATCGTATCGGCAATCTCTTTTGTCGCCTTGGTTGTTCGTTCAGCCAATTTACGGACTTCATCCGCAACAACGGCGAATCCGCGCCCCTGCTCACCGGCACGGGCCGCCTCAATAGCCGCATTTAAGGCAAGCAAGTTCGTCTGGTCGGCGATTTCCTCGATGACCCGCACGATTTCACCGATTTGCTCCGAACGTTGGCCTAGCATCTGAATACGTCCGGACGAATCGCGAATCGTCTCCGCCAAGTGCATCATTCCCGTAACCGAAGCCGTGACAACTTCATTGCCCTGCCGGGCCGCCTGATTGGCGGCCTGAGCCTTAGAGGCCACAACCTGTGCGTGCTTCGCCATCTCGGTCACCGTCGCGGACATTTCCTCCACCGCCGCTGAAGCCTGAATCGCTTGCTGAGCCTGTTCTTGACCGCCTTTGACAAGCTGGCCTGTATTGGCGGACAGCTTCTCCACTGATGCAGCCAACGACGCGATCAATGAGGCTACTCGGGTCATCGCATCTTCCAGCTTGTCCATGAAATGATTAAAGGTTTCGCACAGCCGGCCTACTTCATCTTTTCCGTTCACTGTGAGCCGTCTCGTCAGATCCCAGTCGTTGCAGATCGTAGCGATCATCGTGATGGCGTCGGCCAGCGCCTTCGTGAGGGATCGGCTGAGCACCACGGCGGCCGCCACTGCCAACCCCGTCAATATGACAAGTATCCAGAGCAGGCGGCCGCGCAGAGCATACACCGCGGCATACGCCTCATCGCGATCCTGCCCCACCAGGAGCCCCCAGCCAAATCCCTGGAAGGGTCCATACCCCGCCGCCCGTGCATAGCCCAAGAGGGCCGGCGTTCCCGTGTAGAGATTTGTTCCGTCGATGAACCCACTCACCCCCTTGCCTTGCTCCAGCACGGCTCTCACACTGGGGTTTTCTCGTAAATTCGACCGCACCGTGCGCATGTCCGACGGGGACACAATGACCGATCCATCCTTATTCACCAGCGTGAGCCTGATGTGATTCCCGGCTTTCTGCACGGCGCGCATTTCGACCTCTCTCAGCAATTCTTCCACGACGCTCCAGTCAAAGCGGTTAGACCACACTCCAATGAGTTTCCCCTCCCTGTCTTTGACCGGATAGGTAAAGGCCAAAACGCGGCCTTGATCCCGATACAGGCTGGCCACGGCGGAGTCCTCGTACAGATCACCGATAAGCGTCTCGCCGTCCTTCACATTCCCGCTGATCGCTTGTCTGAACCACAGCTCATGACTGACGTCGGTGCCGATGAGCGAGGTGGAATCCAGATCCTCGCCCTTCGGCCCGACCGTATTCACCGCGATGACCTTCCCGCTCCGATCCGCCATGACCATCAGACGATACATAGGAGCATAGATGCGGACCATCCGATTCATGACGGCCGTGAGCCGCTTCGGATCACGGCTCCGAGCCGCCTCGCTGCCGGCAAACGCCTGAACATCTCCATAGCGTTCAAAGAGGTTCCGATCCACCTTGTCCAAGGTATCGCTGGCGAGATGCGCTGCGGCCACCCCGATTTTCGCTTCCTAGGCCGTCGCGCCGCTCAGGTACGCCAACCACCCAACGCTGGCCGCCGGAGCGAGCCCGATAACGAGAAATGCAAGAATCAGCTTGACCTTGATCGATTGCGTCTTGAACATAGCCTTACTCCCTTCCGTTTGCTGGCGAACCGTAGAGTCAGAGTAACTGCCCGTGCACCGGTACGAGCACGGGAGTAATCGATAATTGCCTATTGAACGCAGTCCAATTCACGCCAACATCAAATTCAACCATGGATTGGAATCATGCACGCCCATGCCTTGGATGTCCGTCCAGTAAACGGCATTGAAGGCGAAGGCCAGGTGATCGGTGAGCGCATAGGTGCCGAAGACCTGCGGGTTAAAGCCGAAGAAGGTGTCGGCCTGCAAGGCCATCGTGACGGAAACAGGACCGGCTTCCGTCGGAATATGAAGTGCCTCTTCCGCATGAGCCGGAAGTGATGGGATGAGAAACGATACGATCACCAATCCGACGATTACCAGGGAGTAGCCGCGCATCATCATCTCATTTTTGGGCGGTTCAGAGCACCGGGAAGTCTTCTGACTTTGTGCTCCGACGTACGTCTTTTTTTTAAGTGGAGCCCTTCGAAAGATGACTTTGAGCGCATCAGGATCTCTCGACGTAGCGGGAGACCATTTCGCCCAGGCACTTGGGATCAAACTTGGTGACATAATCGGTAGCCCCGACCGCTTTCCCTTTGTCCACGTTGCACGTGCCGGTCAACGACGAATGCAGGAGAATCGGGATCCCAGCAAACCGAGGATCCGATCGAATCCGTCTCGTCAAAGTGAATCCATCTATATCGGGCATTTCGATATCGCTGAGAATCAAGTGAACCTCGTCGCGGACCGATTTCCCTTCCACTGCGGCCTTCTCCGCCAGCGCGGTCAAGAGATCCCACGCTTCCCGCCCTGTGGCCGCCTGTAGATAACCCATTCCCAGCTGTTCAAGCGTCTTCCGGATTTGTGCGCGGGCGACCGTCGAGTCGTCGGCAAACAGCACCCGCTTGGCCTTGAGGTGTGGATTGGTTTCGAGTCCGGCGTACACCTCTGCGTCGGGCTTGGGGCAGATCTCCGCAAGAATTTTCTCGACATCCAGGATCAGAACCATCCGGCCGTCGTCGAGCATGGCGACCGCCGTGACCATCCCTTTCGCCGTGTCTCGAAGGAGCGCCGGCGGCGCCTTGATCTGAGACCAGGACAAACGCAGGATTCGATCCACGGCGCCGACATGGAACGCCTGCAGGCTCATGTTGTACTCAGCAACGATCAGATTGCCTCCCGCCTCCCGCGTCCCGCTGACCGCATTCCGCATCCCGCCTTCTGCCTCCCGCGGGTCGCGGTCCATTCCAAGAGTGCGCTTCAGGTCGATGACCGGAATCATGGTTCCTCGAATATTCGCCATACCAGCGATCCGGGAATCGGCTTCAGGCATTCGCGTGAGCGGCGGCACCTTCATCACCTCACGGACCTTGAAGACGTTGATGCCCAATATCTCGTCGGTGCCGACATGGAACAGCAGCAACTCCATTTGATTTGTTCCGGCCAACCCGGTTCGAGCGTCAACTTCCTTGATCAACGTGGTCATGGCGCCTCCTCGGTCATATACGAGAGGCCGGCGACGGCGGGCCGACCGGCCCGGATGTCTTGGACCAACTCGGAAATATCCAGGATCAAGACGACCTTCCCTTCCCCCGTAATCGTCGCACCGGCAACCCCTCTGATGTCGGCCAGATAGTCTCCCATCGGCTTAATCACCACTTCTTCCTGCGACCGCAGCCGATCGACAATCACACCAACCTGCTTCTCACCCAATCCAACGACGACGACGTAACATTTGTCGCGTTCACCGCTGGACGGAATCTCGAACTCATCGGCCAGCCGAAGCAGCGGCAAGACACGTTCTCTCAACTTGAGCACTTCCCGCCCGTTAATAGTCTTGATGTCAGACCGAGTGATCTTGACCGCCTCGATGACCGAACTGAGCGGGATGGCGAAGGTAGCCTCTTCAACCTCAACCATCAGCGCCTGAATAATGGCGATGGTCAGCGGCAGCTTGATCGTCACGGCGCTTCCCTTACCGGGCTGAGAATCGATCTCGACCGTGCCGTTGATGCGCCGGATATTGGTGCGCACGACGTCCATTCCGACGCCTCGGCCCGACACGTCCGTGATCTTTTCCGCGGTGCTGAATCCCGGCAAGAAGATCAGATTGATGATCTCGCGGGGTTCCATGGAGGCCAGCTCTGCCTCGCTCACCAGACCCTTCGCCAACGCCTTGGCCTTGACTTTGTCCAGCGCGATGCCGCGGCCGTCGTCCTGAATCCTGATCACGATGCAGTTGCCTTCCTGACTGGCGGCGATGCGGAGCATGCCCTCGCTGGATTTGCCGTGCGCGTGCCGTTCGGCAGGCGTCTCGATGCCGTGATCGATCGCATTGCGGACGAGATGGACCAGCGGATCGCCGATCTCATCGGCGACTGACTTGTCCAACTCCGTTTCTTCACCGTGAAGATCCAGCCGTACTTGCTTTCCGAGCTTTTGCGACAGATCCCGCACCATGCGCGGCATCTTGGCCAGCACTTTGCGAATCGGAAGCATGCGCGTCTTCATGACCGCCAACTGGAGATCCGTGGTCACCAGATTGAGCTGCGCCAGGGTCTCCCCCAGTGCGCGCACAGTCGGGTCGGACTCATGAGTCTGCTCCAATTGCCCCCCGATCTTGATGAGACGGTTACGGCCGAGCACCAGTTCGCCGACCAGGTTCATGACGGAATCCAGACGTTTCGTTTCCACTCGGATGGTTTGGTCGTCTTCGGCGCCGCGTCCGGATTTCTCCTGTTTTTGCAACGCGGATTCGAGCGCCCGCTCCGTGGTCACCTTGGCCTGAACCAGAACCTCGCTCAGCGGAGTCTTCGGTTCCGCTTGGTGTTGCTGTTCGTTCAGGGCATCTAACACCTGCTCCTTCGTCGCCGCATCTTCGTTGATCAAAATCCCGCCGAGTTTCGGCGGCGAAGCAGCGGACGAAGCGGATACCGGCTGCGTTTCGGCCGTGGCAGCAACAGTTCGGTCATGTGACGCGTGCCACGCGCCAGGCGCCTGGCTCGTCCGCCCTGACAAGATCGCATCGAGCTTCTGCGCCACGGCCTGTGTCGACACATGTGTATCGGTGCCCGATTCGCGAATGTCGGCCATCAGCAGCTTGATGGTGTCAATGGCCTCCAGAATGACATTGACAACGTCGGGCATGACCGCCATCTCCCCTTGGCGGAGTTTGTTCAAGATGTTCTCCGCCCGGTGGGTGACGTCGACCAGATGCGTAAACCCGAGGAAGCTGGCCGAGCCCTTCATGCTGTGCATGGCCCGGAAGATCTCGTTGAGAAGTTCTGTGTTGGCGGGATCGGACTCAAGGGCGACGAACCGTTGATCAAGCACCTCGATCATTTCCTCCGATTCGGCCAAAAACTCCTTCAAAATCTCTTGTGTCTCGTCGCTCATGTTCTCCTCCAGCGGACAGCCCGTAGCGAAGAGCAAGCCGCCCGGCAATCACGGTCTTGGGTGTTGAGGCCTGCATTATTCGCGGCTTGCTGTTCGCTCATAGCCAACTCATCAGTTGAATCCGAATTGCGTCAGAATGTCGTCGACCAGTTCTTGTTTAAGCGCGGTGGACTTCGAGGCCTCCAGTTGCTTCAGTATGTCTCCCGCCTTCCCGTCTACGGCGGGGGTGCTCCGGTTCTCCGCAAGCCCGAAGACGACGATCATCTCGAGCAGCTTGTGCTCGACATCGTTCATGAGCGCCGCCAACTTCTTCACGCGCTGCGCGACCAGGTCCTGGAAGGACAGCGCCGTCATGAGATCTATCAGTCGCTTGTCGTCCTGATCCACAATTTGCGCAGCCTCATCCACTTGCTTGGCTAGTGCCTGCGTGTCGGCCCTGGCCGCCAGTGGACCGGCGACATCGGCCAGGGCCTTCATGACCCGCGCATGGTTGTCCTGGATGGCTTCCGCCAAACGCATGACCTCGTGAGCGCCCTCCTCTGTCAAGCGAGAGAGATCCGTCAGGTGCATGGTTGCTTCAGACAGTTGGCCGGTCGTCGCCATCACCGGCGCGCCGGCTTCCTCCAGCTTACGCATCGCCGTCTCGATAAAACGGGCCAACTGCCCCAGTTCCTCGTACAGTTGTCGATTCACATCGTCCACGAACGCCTTCCTTTCAGGAGCCAGCACGCAGCGAATAGCTAGCCGCCGATAGCTCGGAGCTATGTGCTATTGGCCACTCCACTGTTTGCCCGTTTACTTGAAGATCTTGTTCATTTTTTCCTGGAGCGTTTCCGCGGTGAAGGGTTTCACGATGTAATTGCTGACGCCGGCCTGAATGGCTTCCATCAAATTGTCCTTCTGCGCTTCCGCTGTCACCATCAACACCGGGATCCCCTTGAGCTGCTCGTCGCTCCGGATGGTGCGCAGCAGATCGATCCCGGACATGACCGGCATGTTCCAGTCGGAGACGACGAACCCATACTTGTCCGCCTTCAGTTTGCTGATAGCTTCCTGTCCGTGCTCCGCCTCTTCGACGTTGTTGAAGCCGAGCTGTTTTAGGATGTTTTTGATGATCCGGCGCATCGTGGACATGTCGTCCACGACAAGAATTTTCATGTTAGGATCAGCCGCCATTTCCGCCCTCCCCGAATGAGTTGCGTGCGCTTCTCAGTATCCTTCGGACTTCCTGAGCTAACTGCTCCTGCGTCACCGGCTTCACCAGGTAGGCCTCGGCGCCGGCATCGAACCCACGCTGCCGCTCCCGCTCCTCATGTTCTGTCGTCAACATCAGCACAGGAATCCGTTTCAACGCCGAGTCCTGCTTGAGCGCGCGGGTCAGCGCCACCCCGTCCATTTGCGGCATATTGATGTCCGTGATGACCAAATCCACGGACCGGAGCGCCAGTTTTTCCAACGCCTCCAATCCGTTGACCGCCTGAATCAGATCGTATCCTTCCCCCTTGAGGTACACGGCGATCAGACGACGCGTTGTCATGCAGTCATCAACAATGAGAATGGTATCGACCATGATCGCAATTTCAGTTTCCGTAACCCGTTAGCCGCCAGTCATGCTCCCCGACAGGCGGTCCCTCTCCCCTATCGCCTATCACGCTTCACGGCTTACGCATCACGTCTTTCTGTACACCACGGACCGATTCGCGTGAACTGGCTGAAACGCTCGCGTCAGGTTGTGCAAGGATTCTGAAAATCCGATGACAAGGTACCCGTTCGGTTTCAGACAGTCGTACAAGTCGCTCACAACCCGCTGTCTGGCACAGTCGTCGAAGTAGATCAGGCAATTGCGGCAGAAAATGACATCAATCCCGCGGATCAACTTGAGCCTCGGCCGGTCGTAAAGATTGACGTTGGCGAACTTGACGTGGTGTTTCACCTTGGCCGACAGCACATACTGACCATCTTCGACCATGAAATACTTTTGGAGAATCGCCGGCGGCACGTTGCGGACCGCGTACGGCCCGTACACGCCCCTGCGGGCGGTGTGCAGGACGGCTTCGCTCAAGTCCGTCGCCAGGATCTCGATCGACCACTTGGCCAGCGGGGCGTGCTCCAGAAGCAGGATGGCGAGCGTATAAGGCTCGTCGCCGGTGGAGCAAGCTGCGCTCCAGATCCGAAGCTGCGAGGTGGACTGATTGTCTTCCATGACAGCCGGCAGAATGACGTTCATGAACGCGTCCAGTTGTGGCAAGTCCCTGTAGAAATACGTCTCGTTCGTTGTGACAAGGTTGAACAGCATGTTGAGTTCCTTGTCGCGCCAGGCGTCGAACCGAAGAAGCCTCGCGTATTCATCGAATGAGGCGCAGCGGCGCTCGCGCAGTCTCGGTTGCAGACGACTCTCCAGCACGTACTTCTTGTTCTCCTGGAAAAAGATTCCTGTTCGTTCGTAGATGAGGTCGCGCAACTCCTTGAACGTGCTGAGGCTGAGTTCCATGAACCGGCTCCTAACGCGCGACCGAGGAGCGCTGGTCCTGACGGGACAGGCGGACCTCGCTTCCATTACACGCAGGTCTCGCTATTTGCGCGTCTCCCGCCTATCGATTGCCGCCAAAGCTTCCGCAGCCGCCCGCCGCAGCATCTCCGGTTCGCGAGAATCTCTCGCGATTATGGTCAACGCCGGGACGGCCTCGGCGGCGCGGCCCCTGCCCAGACGCTCGATTGAGCGATAGCGCACCCAGATATCCGGGTCTCGAAGGCCCTGGCCGATGAGCGCCGCGCGGCACTCCGGACGGTCGGTCTGCGACAGCGCCATGACGGCGGCGAGGCGCACCCGTTCGTCCTCATCCGATAAGCCGACCAGCAACGCATCCGCCGCCCGCCGATCGTCAAAACAACCGAGCGCCTCGGCAATCGCTTGGCGGACTGACCAGTCCGGATCGTTCAATGCCTCGAGCAGCGGTTGCAGCCCTTCAGGCAGCCTCATGCGCCCGATGAGCTGCGCGCCCGCGCGCCGCACCTTCGGGCAAGTGCTGTCGAGCAGGGCCACGGCTTCGATTCCGACCTCGGCCGTCGCGACAGCCGCGAGCGCATCGACAATCGCTTCGCGCACATCCTCGTAGCGTTCCGCTTTGAGCTGGTCGAGCAGCGACTTGATGTCGGTCGCTCGGCCGGACTGGGCCAGCAGCCGCACGGCTTCGCAGCGGACGTAGCCGGCCGGATCGCCGATGGCGTGTTGAATGACGTGCATCGCCTCGTCCGTGCCGATCAGAGCCAGTGAGTGAAGCGCAAGCTTTCGCAATTCCCAATTGGGGCTGCCGAGTCGGACCGCCGCCAGCGCAGGCACCGCATCGGTGCAACGCATCTGGCCCAGCGTGCGGATCAGGATGGTCCCTATCGTCATGTCGTCTTCATCCGGCCGCATGGCTTGAATCAGTTGGGGCGCGTCTCCCAGAGACGTCAGCGCGGCAATCGCCCTAGCGATCACCTCTTCGCCAGCATATTCCCATCGTCGGCAGGCGTTCAGAATCAGGCGCGTGGCACGCTTATCCCCCAGACGTCCCAAGGCGACGATTGCCGCGGTGCGGAGTTCCGGGTCCGGACGGCGCAAAAGTTCACGCAGGATTGGCAGACACCTCGTCGGATCCAACGTCGACCAGATGTCGGCTTCGACGCGGTCCGTGATCGCGACCAACGTCTTGATCAGGACGGCGTGCAATTCCGGATTCGACGATTCGATCAATCGCATGAGGACCGGGAGACTAACGCCCTCCCGATCGAGATGGGCTATAGCGTCGACCGCTGCGCATTGCACGGCCTCGCTGCCCTTTTCCAACACATCGATCAGCGGCGGCAAGGCCGCCGGCTCCCCGATTTCGGCTAACGCCGTGATCGCCGCAAACACCACCCACTCTTCGTCGCTGAGCAAAGAGACGATCCCGGAAACCGCCTCCGCAGCGCGGAGGCGGCCGAGCGCCTCGGCCGTCGCTGCCCGCACGTTGGCGTCCGGATCGGACAGCAGCTCGATCAGAGGGGGCACGACCCGAGAATCGGTCTGCCTTCCCAGGATATCCACCATGAATTTTCGAATATTCGGATCGGGCGACCGCAAGATCGGCAGGGCCGAGTCGAGTGCGCCGGAGACGATCTGCCTAAGCACCTCAACGGCCATGTTCCGAATGGCGGGCGGCTCTCGCAGCAGCGCAACCAGCCGCCTGACGACAAGGTCTCCCCCGATTCGCGCCAAGGCGCTCATTGCCGCCTCCTGAACACCGGGGTTGGAATCGCGCAGGCAGGCGACGAGAATCTCCACGTCGTCGTGGCGCCCGCGTTCCGCGAGCGCTTCGAGCGCTTCACGCCGGCGCGCGGGATCCTCCCGTGCAAGCCGTTCGAGGGTATAAGTCGCCGTCGCATCCATCATGAAACTTCCAGGCAGAGGGGATTCCCCTGCGGGACGGCACGCATCCTGGAATCCGGCGCAGCCATCCAGAGCGATCGAAAACGGTGCCGCGCCTTCTCACTGAGAGGCGCGGACGTGCATCCAGTCCTGGATGTCGCGGCGAAGGAAGCGCCAATGCTTCCCGATCTTGGAAGCCGGCAACTGTCCAAACCGGGCGAGCTTATACACCGTGGACTTAGGAACGCGCAGGAACCGCGCCACGTCCTCTACGGTGAGAATCTCGCTCTGTACTGAAGCGACTGCGTCCGAATTCATATCGGTTAATGCAGACAGAGTGTCGTTCATAGTGAATACGATATCGGTCGTTCAGGAAGGAAACTTGAGGGCTGTGGACTCGGGGACAGACCCGGAATGTCTGAGCCTCGCGTTAGCCCGCACCGGTGCGGCGCTCACGCAACCGCTCGGCCTGGGTCTGCAGGATGTGGCGGATCAGGCGTTCTCGGTCGTCGGCGCTGATGGCGGTGAACTCCGTTGACACGTGCCAGCGAGGCCGGTCGCACTTTACCGGCGTGACGGCGACGACAATGGCTTCCGCGCGCACCGCGGCGAACGGCGGCAAAATCAGCATCAGCGACAATCGATTGCCGACGTCGATCACCCGCGTGGTTTCGAACCCGATACCTCCTCCGCTGATATTCAAGGAGGCGACCTCGGGCAGAACAATACCTTCCGGATGCATAGTCGCCAGGGTCCTGAGTATCAGGTTCAGCAGCCAATCGATCTTCAGCAGCCACGGAACGAGAGGCGACTCCGCGGTCGACGGCGCTGCATGGCACAACAAATCGGCCGTCGGCTTCGTAATGAACGTCTCGATCGTCTGCTCCATCTCTGGAGGGCACACGTGAGGCGGCCTGACTTCAGGCGGATCCAACAGCCTGTACTCGAACAACAGTCGGTCTTCAATTCTCAGCCACTCTCGTCGCTCATCGGACCGGTGGGCATCATTCACTCGAAAGCTGTTCTGATCCAGCGTGTGGCTCATCAACGACATCTCTCGATCTCGGCCCCCTAACCGTGATAAGGACGCAAGAACCCTGCCGTGTATTGTTATAACAAAGTTCCCATGAGCGACTGCTTACCTGTCGGCGTTTCCGCACCGGCAGGCCCGCGCACCATGAAGCCCCCCATTCTCACCCTCCCCCACAAAAGAAAAGGGGAGGAGGGTGTAGCCTGTTCAGAACAGGCACTTGTTGCCGCGTGCGAGAGATGCTCCGGCTCGCCTGGCGCGCACCGGGCGCCCTCTGGTGTAAAGGTGTGATCCCGTCCGGACGCTTAAGCAGCAACACGAACGGACTGGAGTGGATCACACTCGGTGGCTCATGAGGATGCTCCCGTTCCAGCGGGAGGCGAGTTGCCTCTCAAGGCCGCTCATCCGCCTGCGAGCGGCAGCGATCTCACCGAGCGCGGCGCCCAAGGCGACAAGGGCCACGCGGACTTTTTCGTGGATCGCGCAATCGATGGCATGCAACCGCCTGGCCAAGGATACGGACATATCCGCCCCGGCCAAGAGCGCCTCGCGTTTCTCATAGGACTGCAGAACGGCGTCCCAACGGCCCATCTCGGCCGCTTCTAACGCAAGACGGGTCAAGGCTTCCACCTCTTCGTCTCGGGTCGACACACCCGTCCCTCAGCTTCCGACGGCTCGTGGCGAGGTTCCCTCGCGCGCCACAGTCTGCCAAGCTTCGCACAGAGTGCTAAGGCAGCGGAGTGGTCCTTCCAGGGGTTTCGGGTCATGACGGAGGTTCGCCCAGGTAAACTCTCCTAGCATGTAGTCGTACAGGCGCCGAAGCGACACCGCGATCTCACCGCCTCGTTCCATATCCAGCGTGTTCGACAGTTCGCTCACGATCGCGATGGCCCGGCCAAGAAAGCGACCCTTGTCCATATGATTGTTGCGCAGAATGCCCTCGCGGGCCAGCTCCAGACTGCGCATCGCCGATTCGTACAACAACACGATCAACTGGACGCTTGACGCGGTCATGACCTGGGTCTGCTGATATTGAGTGACTCCGTACGTAATCATGGTTTCTGTCCTTGTGTCGGTTGTACTCACGACTGAAGAAACGTCAGTTGACCTTGCAGTTGTCTGAGTAACCCATCCAACGCGGCATACTGAGCGCGCAACCGCTGTTCATAGGCGTCCAAGGCGTCCTCCTTCCGGCGGATTTCATCGCCGAGGTCCTCGATCAGATCGGTCAGCGTCTGTTTCCGCAACGTCAGCGCCCCGTTGACAACATCGTCGAGGGCATCGACGGCATCGGCAATCCGTTGGGCTACGCCAGTGGTGCTCACTTGTCTGATGAAGAGCGATTTTAGCGCGCCGTAGTCCTCGCTCAGGGCCGAGTCAAGCTTCGTCTCATCCAGCGTGATGGTTCCGTCCCGCTCGGTCTTGAAGCCGATCTGGCCAACCGCCGTATAGGTGGAGAGGCCGCTGACCTCGTCCGACAGAGCCCGGCGGAGCTGGCTGAGTACCGTCTTGGACGTGCTCTCTTTGAAAAAGATCCCGCCGGTTTTTGTGGCGACGTCGTAGGTGTTGCGCTCGTTGATAAACTTCACGATGTCGTTATAGGCCGAAACCAATGCTTTGATGTTCGCCTTCACGGCCGCAGTGTCCCTCGTCACGTTCACGTTCACCGTCCCGATGCCCGTCGCCTTGATCAGGGTCAGCGTGACACCGGCAATCGCATCCGTGATGGTATTCGAACTGCGGCGAAGGGTCACGGGGTTTTGGCCCGGGTCGCCCAGCACAATCTCTGCGTCCTGAGCGGCCTGAAGGACATCGGTGCCACCCGTGCCGCTAGCATTGAGGAAGTCCATATCCGTGCTGTCGGCCACAATGGTGATGGCATTGCTCGCTCCGGTGCTTGCCGCAGTCAAGACCAAACGGTACGCCGGAGCCGTATCCGTCCCGGTGTTCACGATCGACGCTGAGACTCCGGCGCCCAGGTCGTTGATGGCGGTCTTGAGATCCTCCAACGTCGCTGTATTGCTCAACGCGACGGTCTGATTGCTCCCCGATCCGACCCTGAACGTAAACGTGCCGGAGGCGCCGCTCACGATATCCGTGGAGGGACTGGAGACCGCCTTGGCCGCCTTGTTGGTCAGTTGATGGGCCTGCGCGAGTTGAGTGACCCGAAGGGTATAGCTGCCGGCCGTCGCCGTCGAGGAAGCGGAGGCCGTCAATACGGTGGAGTCGCTGACCGACGATGACGACCGATCAAACGTCGCGCTGAGACGAAGCGCATCCGCCGCGCTTTGGAGAGAAAGGAGCTTGGCGCCCAACGTCTCGTAATCGGTCAGCGTGGTCTTGAGCGTGGTCTGCGTCTTCGAGAGCTTGTCGATCGGCAGTCGTTGGATCCGCACTAATTGATCGACGACCTGCCCGAAGTCCACCCCATTCCCGAGCCCCCCGAAACTAATGCCGGATGCCATGGACAATCCTTACGGTTGCGAAATTAAACGTGTTCTTTCACCAACAGCCCCTTCACGCCGTTGAGGTTCCTGGCCAGGTTGAGCACTTCTTCCGGCGGAATTTGCCGGATCACTTCCCCCGTCTGAGAGTTCACGACTTTCATGATGACCCGTTTGAGATCCTGGTCCACCTCGATGTTCAGATGGCCGACATTTTGGAGCACCTCGCGCACCCGTGCGATGGCGCGCTCGACATCCTGTCGATCCAAAACGACCTGACCCGAGTCGACGCGCTCGGCCACCGCTATCGGCTCCTTCGCCAGGAGCGGCCTGGCAAAGGTTTTGTCCATCGCTTGTGCGCCTTTGAGGAGTTCCTCCCGTCTGGTGACTTCACGAATCATGGGAGCCTCCGTTGGGCAAATCCGTTCACCACCGCCCCCTCTCCGCTCGCGCGGAGAGAGGACTGGTGAACGGCGGGGTTACTCTATCCCCGGAGCAGCGCCAGCGCCTGCTGCGGCAGAGTGTTGGCCTGCGCCAGCACAGCGATGCCAGACTGCACGAGGATCTGGTTCCGCGTGAAGACCGCCGTCTCGTAGGCGATGTCTGCATCCCGAATCCGCGATTCGGCGGCAGAGAAGTTCTCGCTCGTCACCTGGAGGCTCGCAATCGTAGCCTCGAACCGATTCTGGTAGGAACCGTAATCGGCGCGAGCAGTGGCGACTGCGCTGATCGCGCTGTCGATGTTTGCCAAGGCGCTCTGCGCGTTGGTCGCCGTGGACACATTGACCGAGCTGAGACCGATAGACGCCAGGTCTAGGTCCCTGAGGCTGATCGACAGCTTATCGTTGGCGCTGCTCTTGAACCCTACTTGGAGAGTAAAGCTGTTTGAAGCGCCGCTCAGAAGAAAATTGCCGTTGAATTCCGTCACGGTCGCGATGCGATCGATCTCCGACCTGAGTGCGACGAACTCCTGATCCAGGTACGACCGCTCGGTGGCACCCAGGGTGCCGTTGGACGACTGCGACGCCAGTTCGCGCATCCGGGCCAGCAGATTGCCGATGGTGGATGCGGCACCGTCAGCGATCTGCGTCAGACTGATACCGTCGTTGGCGTTCCGGATCGCTTGGTTGATGCTGCGGATATGAGCGCGCAAAGTTTCCGACACGCCCAAACCCGCCGCGTCGTCGGCCGCCCGCGTGATGCGAAGTCCGGACGACAGCCGTTCAACCGACCGCTGCAACGAATCCGAGCTGACACTCAGATTGCGTTGAGCGGAAAGCGACGCGATGTTGGTGTTGATGGTGAGGGCCATAGCATGTTCCTCCTTGACTAGAGCGACTGACTGCCACGAACCCCTCGGCATCCGTGCCGAAGGACCAGGACGAATCTTCCACGCGATCGGGCGGTCGATCAGCCCTCCCGACCGTCGCCACCTCTATCGGCAGAGATGACGCCGGACTTTAGTAGCCGCCCCATCCAGGAACGAGCAGCAACCGCGCACAAGAAGGCACGAGATCACGGCCCGTCGAGGTTCGGCAACAGTTCGTATTCGACCAGATCCGCGAGGCGCACGGTGTCGCCAGCCGCTCGAGCCTCCATCACATCGGCCAGCACGCTTGCCAAGGCTTCCCTGCCGGCGAGGGACGACCGGTTATGGCTGGCTACTTCGGCGACCTCAAGGTAATCCGCGAGTTGGCCCAGCCAGGTATCGACCGGCGCAAGGGCGCCTTGACCTTCACGCAAGGCGATTACGAGCCGCCGGCCCTCGGTTTTCAACAGCGAGCCGAACCGCTCGATCGATGCTTGGGCTCCGGCCAGGATCTCCAGTGCAGTTTGAGAGGTCGCCCGAACGTTGCCCACCTCTCTCGCTGCGCGAGCGAGAAACGCCGGGGTTAAATCTCGGTCCGTCATCCGCCGGCCTTCGATCTCCAACCCGGTGACGATACGTTGCTTGGCCTTGGTTCGCTCGCTCACTTGGGCCAAGACTTCCATGAGCGACGCGCCGTCTTCGATCTCCCATCGTTCTTCGTCCAATATGACCTGCATAGCGTCTCTCCATTTAGTTTACGGTAGGCTGAAAGCCGGGCACCGAGCTGGGCCGCGAGTGGTCGACACCCGCTACGTGCTCGATCCCGATCTCCGTCTTCTTCACACTTCCGAGCAGGCACGCCACCTCCGCCAGCCTCTTCCTCCAAACACGGCAGGCCCGTAGCTGAGCCAGCGCTAACGCCGGCAAGCCCTCGTCCTCCGCATTGGAGGCTTCACGCAGAAAGGCAACCGTCGGCGGGCCGAAGGCTGGTGAGGAAGCGGCCACGCGCACAGCATGCTGCCGAGCCTCGCCGAATCGTGCTTGCGCCTCTTTGAGCGATTTCACCGGAAGAGGGCATTGGCGACTGAGCTGAGCCAACTTTTCCGCCTCAGCGACGAGCTGATCGGCAAGGGGCTGAAGACGGCTGAACACTTGTCCTGCCGCCTCATAGTCCGGCGCAGGCGTCGAAAGGGGAGCACGGCGGCTGGGACGGCGGGTCAAAGACTCAAACCAGTATCGCCGCCAGAACGAGCCGTACCACTCGGTCAACGGGTCGGACCGCCCGGCGCGGAGAACATAGTCCGCTAGGCCGTCTTCATCGACGGCTGATTCATAAAGACGGATGCCGGTCGCGTGGGCGGGAAACGATCCGGCGTGCAGCGTATAGAGGCCGAGCTCGGCGACTTGGTCACAGTCTATCCGGTCTTTGCATGCATGATGGAAGCAGATGTGGTCGAAGCCGCAGGGAGCGCAGTCGATGTCAGGTTGGATGACCCAATGCCCTGGCCCATAGGGACCGGTCTCGCGAAAGTCGACATGCCCGACGGAGAGATCGATGACCGGCGTGCCGACGCCGACGGCGAGATGCATGGGTCCCGTGTCATTCGTGAGAAGCAGCCGACATTCGGCCAGCAGCGCAGCCAGTTCGGGAAGCGTCGTCTGTCCCACCGCGTTGCACAACGGACTAAAACCTCCCGCCGCACGATACGCGGCGATGGCTTCTTCTACCATCCCCCTCTCCTGCTTCGTCCCGATCATGACGAAGCCCACCCGAAGCCGGTGACTGAGCGCAGCCATCGTACGCCCGAAGTACTCGGGCCGCCACGCCTTGATCGCCTCGCTCGCGCCGGCCTGCACGGCAATCCACAGCTTCGGTTTCACGTTCAAGGCCGGAGAATGGGAGATACTTCGCACGGCTAACCGTAAAAAACTCTTCGCCCACTCGGCTGCCTTCCGAGGAACTGTGACCGCGAGCGGCGAAAAGGGACCGGGACCGCTTCCACCTAAGGCATACAAGTCCACGAGATTGAACCGGTTGAGGCGGCGGTAATGATGGAGATCGGTGAAATACGCCATCCACGGATCGCGCACGAGCGTCGAGCCGTCCGCCGATACCGAGACGCCGCGAATATCAGGAGCACCGATACACGATGCCATCAGGCCGCTGCGCCGGTTAAAGGTTAGGTTGACGATCCGGTCGTAGCGTGCGTCGCGCAGCGGCTTGACCCACGCCTCGACATCGGCGTAAAGCGATACGAGGTCCTTGGCCATCGCTCGACTGTCATCCACTAGTCCGTGAAAATTGAACGCGAAGACCTGCCGGAATCCCGGAAGCAAGGCGGCGACCGGGGCAAAACTCACGTCGACCACGAGGTCAACCTCGACCTCAGGCCGCTCGTGCCGCAGGCGAGCTAGAAGCGGCACGGTCTGCACCAGGTCTCCCATGCGGGTAATGTTGATGATGAGCACCTGTCGAGACATAGCTATCGACGCACCGCAGAGGAAACGACCGTTTGCAGGTCCCCTTTCAATATTCAGGACTCATCGTTCATATTTCTCAGACCAGATCTCTCGTTTCGCTCCGATACTCATCGAGCATGAGCACCAACAGTTCGTCGCGCGACAACTTGGCGGTCGGTCCCTTTGCACGGATTCGGGAGGCGAGCGCTTTGAGCTCCACCCGCTGGGAGTCCGGAAATTGCCGCAGCAGAGGGATCAACTCAGGGCTCTTGTCGCAGCAAGCCACCAGCCGGGACGCCTGACGGTCCCCGCGCAGGATCGAGCCGACCCGGTCGGGCTGCCTCAGTCCCACCTCAGCGAGCAGATCCCGCATTCGGTGGACGTAGGTGTGCTCGGCCAAGACTCGCCGAAGGGCGGCTTTCGCCATCGCTTGTCGGGCCTCCGGTTCATGTAGCCACTGTCTGATCTGCGACGGCAGCTCGTCAGGTGACTCGAAACAAGCGACCTCCTCCGCCGTGAACACCTCTGGCAGCAACGAGCGGCGGTCCGTCAGTTGAAAGGCGCCGCAGGCCGCCAGCTCAAAGGTGCGCGGATTGACAAAATCCCCCTGAGGATCCAAGGTGGTTCCGGTGAAGGAATGCAGATTGAGATTGATCGTGGTGGCATTGAAGATTTTCACGCAGGTTTCGGTGTCGATTCGCGATCCCTGCCGCTGGAGCACACCTCCCAGATCTGTCGCGCCATCCCATTCATTGCCCCACAGCTTAAAGGTCCATTCGGCCTTAACCAGACGGGGGAGGATCGCGCGGCGGTTGGCGTATCCGGCTCCGACGAATGAGACATCGGCCCCGAATTCCGCGCGTTCGCTGTCACTCAACTCGATGGACCGGTGCACCGCCGGATCCGCGGCAAGCGGGAGATAGGTGACGTGCGGAGCACCGGCACGCCGGAGCATCTCCTCGTAGGCCCCTTTTTGAATGACGAACCAGTGGTCGTACCCGGCGGCGAGCTGTTGCCAGTAGGTGAGGTGGCGGTAGTTCTCCACGAACCATATGGCGGTCAGAAATTTCTTGCGGCGCAGATGCTCCAAAACCGGCATCTCCAGGGGAGCCTGCGCCAAAGCGATCACCAGATCTGGTGGATCCTCCGCTAGCCGCACGAGCGTCAGCAGGCCCAGCATCTCCGCAAACTTGCCTTGAAGAGTCAGGCGATGCCGCGGCTCCTTGAGCCCTCCCAGGATGCGATAGCTGCCGTCATGGGCGCTATGGTCGATCCAGTTGACACGGTGGCCGAGAGTTTCCAGCGCCGATGCCGCGTAGCGGGCGATGGGTAAGGAACCCCCGTAAATGGGTCCGACCACAGCGACGTGCAGTTGGCCACCGGCCTGAGCGGCCAACCTCCGGCGCAGGGCTTCCTCGATCCGAGCATGCACGTCGGCATGGAGCCGCGCGGCCGGCGCGTATGTCAGGAACCGAAGCGGCCGGTCCGACTCCGCCAGCCCCCGCGCAATCTGCCCGGGCTCGCCCCATCTCCATGCCGCACGGTCAACCCATCCAGTGAGATCCCGTGCTTCACAGGCATCGTGCAGCTCGCGCAGGTCCGGCACAACCACTGTCACACGCGCATCAGCCGGAAGCCGCCGCACGAGCGCCTCCACGTGATAGAGCAATCCCACCCCGAGCACAACCGCGACCTCACCGGACTGATAGGCCTTCGCCTGCGCTTCAGCCCACACCTCCGCCTCATTCCACGGATCATAGGCACTATGGACCCAGCGACCATGGATTGTTGCGGTCGGCAGGCCGTTCCTGGCCGCTGTCACTGACAGTACGCCTCCACCGCTCTCGCGAAGGCGAGCTGCCAACAAGGCATCACGGCCGGCCAGACGGGCACAATTCGCTGAGAAGCTCTTCATGAACGGACTCTTGTCCTCACCGCTTTCCACGCGGTTCGCGCTGCAACTACGGCCAGGGCCTTATATTGTTCCGCAATTGCGCAGCGATCGGCGGTCGCCCGACCTGCACATCCACTCGACACACGAACTTGGCAGTCTTCACCTCGTGGCCGAGCTCGACCAAGTCCTGGCGGAAGTACGGATTGCCCAAGAGGAGAATGTTCATGCCAGTCGCCTCCAGACATCCTCCCGGCTGAGGTCCGGCTCAGCCGCCGCACCCGCCACCGTGTAGTACACACCCCATCGGTCGAGATGACTCTGCCACAGCGACCAGCCCTCCGGAACGGACGAACAGGACCCAGTCAGCAACAACTCGATGCTCTCCTCCACCGGCCAGGTCCCTTCGAGGTTCGAAGTTCGAAGTCCGAGGGTCGTCATTGGCCAACCCATATGCTCTCCGAATCCATCATCTTCGCACTTCGAACTGTGAAGGTCGAACCGTCCAGATGGATCGGCCTGCCAGACCCAATGCCCGATTCCATACGGCCCGGTCTCATGCACCCGGGCTCGGCCGAGATAGAAGCCCATCGCCCTGGCGCCGACCGCCGTGCCCAGATGGAGCGGCCCGGTGTCGGCACCGACCACCCACTGGCAGCACGCCAACAGCCCGGCCAATTGGCGAAGCGTCGTTCTGCCGGTCGCATCCCAGACCTGTCCCCCCACCAGAGGAGACAGCGCCTCGTGGATCGCCAATGCGGCTTCATGCTCGCCCGCACCGCCGATCAACACGACGGTCCAATTAGTGCATGCCTTGGCTAAAACAGTGATCCATTGCGCCCACATCGACGGCGGGATCACCCGGGTTTGATCTCCCGCTCCCACAACGACTGCGATGCGAAGCCTGTCACTTTGAGTAAACCGCCTGAGATCGGAATCCAGTTCGACCGGGAAAGCTTCAAGGCGAGGCGCCAGGCCAGTGGGCTTCACGCCACAGAATCCGCACCAGGCATCAGCGAGGTGCACCCGGTTCGCCCCAGGTTCCTGAGCGACCTGACGGAGATACGCGGCCCACGGCAGCAACGTCTCGCTCAACGGTCCGGCCTCGCCGGGTCCAACCACGCGTGTGCCGAGCAGATGGGCGGCGTAAATTGCTAGTGGGTGATTGTTGAGGTTGAATACCGTCTGGTACAACTCGGGCACAAGTTCGCGAAACGTCGCCTCGGCTTCGTCCAGCGACGAGCGCCGCGCAAGGGCCCTCCACCGCATGCCGTCCCAGGGGACCACTGTTGACACTCCCGGCAAACAGGCAGCCAGCGTCGCCAAAGGGGCCGGGCAGAGCACATCGACGAGTCGGTCGCGGTCCTGCGCCTTGAGCGCCAGGATTGCCGGCGCCGACTGCACGATGTCGCCGAGGCGGGCCAATTGGATCACCAGCGCCCTGCTTGCCACAGTTTCCTTGACTAGCATCCGCGTTCCAGTTTGAAGCGAGACGCTCGAGCGATGAGTTCCACAATGATCCACGCGGCCTCAAATACTCCTGCGACGATTTGTGCGCCCTTTTCGATGACGGAAAACGTTAAGAATTGATCGACGGCGATTTCTATATGAGGCTATCCCTGGAATTCCGCCGTCAGAAAGCTCCCCCAAACCTATTTGGGGTGTTTGAACATGTCATCAGAGAGCATGACCTAAATAATCTCATGTACGCGCCCTTGGACGTCATCTGGTCCCCGGCCGGCATCGTGAAGCCTTATCTCCTGTTTTTCGCCAAGGAGAATGTGTCCCGTGTCTCTATACGAGGTGCGGAAGACCCCGTCGATCTGGGAATCGAAATCTGCTCTCCATTTACTAAGCATTTGGCATGGACTTGATGAAGCTCAACGCCCGCTTTGGCCTGTCGAAATGCTGGTTCTTGGAGCCCCCGGCGAAACCGGTGCAATTGTATTAGCTTGACCGGCAAGGCTATCGGCTGATCGGCCCCCCTGACATGGGACACACATTCACTGCCCCGACCTTCCTCGGTCTTGAAGTCTGTATGAGTGCCATCTTCGCGTGAGCGATTTCACCCCGAGTTCACCTCGACTTCTTGCCCGTTTGCCTCTAATGCCTTTTCCAGATCCCTAAGTCCCTGAAAGTCCGGCTGAAGCAGCCGGATCGTTTCGGCCTCACGCCTAGCCTCATCTACTCGCCCGCAGCGGAGGAGGACGCCAGCCCACGCATACCGTATGGCCAGCTCACCGGGATTTCGCTGGACGAACCGCGCGAGCCGCTCGGCTAACGCCGCCCAGCGCTCTAGAACCCTCCCTGCGCGGAGCAGCCAATGGATCACCTCCGCGTCGTCGGGACACTCTTCGAGGAGCGCCACCGCCAACTCCCACGCCGATTCTGCGTGGTGGGCCCATTGCCTGACCGGGCTCTCTTGCGCGTCCTTTCTTGCTGCTGGCTTTTGCCCTATGTCATGTGGTTTTTGCTGTTCTGAGTATTCCGTCTCCAACAACCCCAGACGTGCCATCACCAGTCCCAGCCGGGCTTTCCGTCGATCGGCTCCCTCAGCCAGCGCGGCATCGAATGGCGCCGCTGCCTCGCCAAATGCCTGTCGCTGCATGGCGAGGACACCCTGAAGGAGCCAGGCTTCTCCGCCACCCTGTGCGCCGGCCCGAATCCTGGTCAACTGCGCCTCAGCCTCTTCCAGCCGGCCGGCTGCGAGCGCTGCTTTGGCCAATGCTGTCCTGGCCTCCGGATCTTCCTTCAGCTCCAGCACACGGCGCCACAACTGCTCTGCCGCTTCGGCTTCGTCGAGCACCTGCGCGACCCGCGCTCCCCATCGCAGCACCATGGGATTGTCCGGCCACCGATCCGGCTTTCGGAGTCGCGACCGGACCGCTTCGAAGTTGCGCCGTTGCCCTGCGAGTTGGGTCTCCGCAACGACTTGCCACCTTTCTCGCTGCGCCGGATCGATGAGGGGACGTTGCTGTACCGAATTCACGGTGGGATACTCGCAATAGAATCCATCCTCAAATGCGAGCAGGTCTTCATCCGCCAACCACCAGCATGACCCCCACCGGGTCAGGAACAGACGGCTGTTGTCCGCATCATGGGCTTTGCGTCCGGGTGTTTGGCTTTCGAGATGGTACAGCACACTCTTCGGTTGATAGACGATCTTCCATCCTCGTTCGCGAACCTTGAGGCACAGATCCACATCCTCGAAGCCGTTCCGGTACCCTTCGTCGAATCCCCCGACTTCGTCGAACACCTCTCGACGTACCAGCATGCAGGCGGCCGTCACCGCCTGAAATTCACGCCGCCGGTTCACCGCCGGCAAGTCGGCTGGACAACCCTGGTACAAATGATACGGCGTGAACCACACGTGGGAAAACGCCACACCGGCGTGCTGGATCGTCCCATCGGGGTACAGCAACTTGCTGCCCACCACGGCGACGTCGGCATGCTCTTCGACTTCCCGCACCAGCGCCTCCAGCCAACCAGATTGCGGAATGGTGTCGTTGTTGAGGAACACCAGATAACGGCCTCTAGCCGCCTTCGCGCCTTGGTTGCAGGCCTTCGCGAACCCCAGATTCTCATCGTTGCGGATGATCCGCACGTCGCCGCCGAGTTCCGCAAGCAACGCCGATGTCCCATCGGTCGAGCCGTTGTCGACAATGATGACTTCCCACCTCGGCTCATCCGGTGTGGTCGCCAGAGCTTCCAGGCACCGTCTCGTCAACTCCACCTTATTCCAAACCGGGATGATGATGGAGCAGGTCACTTCACGAGTCGTCTGTCGTAGGCGCAAGTGACCGCTCCGCTGTGCTTGAGCTGCACGGACGATCGGCAAGTGGTCGCTATAGGGGCTGTATTTCCGATAGATGATCTCGGTGGTTCTGGCGAACGCGTCCGGTCGCCCGCTCGTCATGGATGAGCCATCGTTTCGCCACGTGAATTCCGCTGTCGTTTTCTTGACGTGCAGAAAGGCGAATTGCGTGGCCATTCTGATCCACAGATCCCAGTCTTCATGGGCGAAGAGACTCTCGTCGAACAGCCCCACTTGTTCGAGGCAGGCTCGTTCGTGCACAATGCAGAGGACCGGAATGTAATTACTGACGAGCAGTAAGGCGGGGTCGAAGTCTCTCGAGTAGGGCACATCGCGGCCGATCTCGACAAACCGATCCCCTTCTTTCCGTTCGTGCACGCGCCAGGCATCGGTATAGGCGACCTTGTGAGTCCCACCAGCGAGCGCGGTGACGAGAACTTCCAAGTGATCTGGAAGGAAGCGATCGTCGTCGTCAAGGTAGGCGATGTAGCGCCCCCTCGCATGGCGCAGGCCAGTATTCCGCGCGGCCGCAAGCCCTCGATTCTTGTCATGCACGATGTAGGTGATGCGGCCGTCGCGGTTGGCCTCGGCCACCACCGCCGAGACGTCCTGGCCTCCGTCGTTTACGACGATCACTTCGAAATCCCGAAAGGTCTGTCTGGCTAAACTGGCCAATGCCTCGCGGAGACGTTCCGGACGGTTGTAAGTCGGGACGACCACGGACACCAACGCCGATCGGCAGAAAGGCCGAGGGAAAGCCGTCTCTCCAGGTGCCCATTGACAGACCCAGACCTGATAAATCGGCAGCAGCCGGCGCGTGGCAAAATCGCGTGGCATCGGTGCGGGAACATAACTGAGGGCAGGGAGCTCGACATAGATCCGGTCACAACCCCGCGGGTGAAATCCCTGTTCGCGCAACAACTGACCCAATTGGTTTTCCGTCAGCCAGTCTTCGATCGGTTGGTTGGGATGCGCGACTTTTTGCCATTCCTCCCACACGTCGCCGCGGGGCGTCGTCAACACGAGATACCCCCCTGGCTTCAGCAGCGCAGCCAGTCCTTGAAGAAAAGCGGCCTTGTCGGCATAGGGCACGTGCTCAATCACTTCCGAGCAGAGCACGATATCGTAAGGCTCAAAATCCGGCCGTGCGGTGACGGTCTCGGCAGTTCCCACTTCGAAGCGCACCTCAGGAAACAACCGCCGCGCATGATCGATCACAGCTGCGACTGGCTCGATCCCTTCGCATGTGCCATACATTGACGCCAGATTCGTCAGCCAGCCGCGTCCACAGCCGACATCGATGAGGCGCAAGGAACGATGGGCGTCTGTTGCCAATAGGTCTCGTCGCACGAATTCCAAACATGCTGCGATTTTTGCCCAGCGCGCAGCTTCATCGGCATTGGGCTCGGGACCAGACCACGCCGGCTGGTTGACAAAGAGCTGAGTGTAAAACTCATCAGTGCGCATATGATCCGTTCTCCTCTCGCCAGGCTGAATGCGTTCGGCCGTGGCCTGCGCTTTTTGTTGGTGCTTGCCGCCCAGACGGAATGCGGGCTGCGGAGCGGTGGAAGACTGGCGGAGCGCCGGATCCTCATCCTCTCCGCACGAGGGGCCGCACGCGTTCAGTTGCGACGTCTCCCTGCCAAGGCCGTATTCCGGCTCGGCACCGGTTCTCATCCACCGCAAGGTCTGGTCAAGGCGGTATTCGCTCGTGTGATAACGCCGGATCTTTTGCAGCGCCGCTCGAGCCAGCGTGGCGGCGAAGGATGAGTCTCGGATCACCAGTTCCAACTCGGCTGCCAACGCATCGGGATTCGTGTTCGGAACTAACAGGATCTCGCGGTTGTCTTCGAACAAGGCACGCGTGTTAGGACGGTTCGGTATCGACCATGAGAGCACCGGACGACCGGCGGCCATCGCTTCCACCACGCGTCCGGGATAGGACTTCAGCAGGGTCGGAAGGTTGACAATTGCCGCCCATTGCTTAAGGTGCGCCAGCCAATTCGCAAAAATTTGTTCCCGCAGCTCGCGCAAGGCCGCGACATATCGTTCCATTGCCTCGAAGTCCCACCGTCTGCCTGCGCGGAATTGATCAGCAACCTGCCGATGGAGTTCGTCGAATCGCTGCGGAAAAGTCGTGCGGGACTCAGCCTGCGGCGCGTGCACCAACCACGGTGCGAGGGACGGCCATGACAGCCACGTCTCTCGAACCCCATACGACTCACCATAAAACGCGCCCTTCGGGTGGCTTGGGAGATCAATCGTATCCGTCAGAAAACGCGCCGGCACGGATGGTGGCCAAAAGAGCGCTCTGACCAGCCCGCGGTCATTGCATCGCCTGGCGTCTTCCTCATCAACCGTCAGAAGATGCGTCAGGTACCGGCACCCCTGCATCACACGCGCGTCTCGCCCACGGAGATGCGGGTACCGGCGGTACTCCTCGGCGTCGTACTCCAACGATTCCATGACGAAGCCAACCCGAACGGGAGCCAACTGCGCAACCCAGTCGAGAAAGGATTCCGGGTACGGACAGTGCACAAGCCACAGCCAGACCTGGTCGAATCGTTGGGTGCCGATCACACGTTGAGCGTGGTTCAACCACGACCGGAGCGGTACGTCCGGCGCTTGACAGAGCGCGGGGAGGACCGTGCAACGAGCGCCGCAGGCACGCAAGCCCTCCTCAATGGCAAAGTTGGCCGTATAGGACCAGGGTTTGGCCATGCTCCACGAGGTAAATTCCAACGGAATGAGGAGCACGGTGAACGGGGTTCCCCCATCCAGGGAGATCGTGTCACTCATGTCCAATGTCCCTTTCCTACTGCGATCAAGATGCGAGTTCCTCGCGGCGACCCAAGAAACAGTAGAGGGTGGTTCATAACAACACCCGCCTCCGGCTACCGCCGTCTGCGTTCCGCCAGTACGTCGTCTCCTTGCACCACGACGGGATGGTCTGTCTTTCCAGCTTATGCGACAGCATCTCGTGGATATGGGGAAGTGTGTCCTTCCCAAACGTTGCACCTACCAGATCAAGATACCGGGGATTGGTGAAATAGGTCCTGAAGGCCTGATCCCTGAACTGCAAGACCTCCGTTGAGGACAGCCATCTTGTCGGCAACGGGTGCGAATCGCTGGCATACTGCGAATAGCCCGACCAGGTCTTTGGCAGCGGCCACTGCTCGCGGAGCGCCAGCGTATAGAGAGCAGAGCCGGGATAGGCCATTGCGCAGTAGAAATTGGCCCATTCCGTGTTGAGAGCCAAGGCAAGATCCAACGTGGCCTCAAGGCTGTTTCTATCGTCTTCGGGGAGGCCGAATAAATAGTTTCCGACGACGTGAATGCCCGCCTGGCGCACCCTGTTCACCGCACTGGCAATGAGCCCCTGGGTGAAGCCTTTGTTGACCTCCTGGCGAACGTGCTCGCTCGCCGATTCGATGCCCAGGGCAAGCCATCGGAAGCCCGCACGTTGGAGCTTTGCGATGAGTTCGTCGGATTGCACCGTGTCCACCCTGGCATAGGCCCACAGATTCAGGTCATAGCCTCGCTCAATGAGACGATCGCAGAGGGCTGAGACGTGTCGCCGATTCAGCACGAACATTTCGTCCGCGATTTTGATGTTGCGAATACCATAGTCCCTCACCAGCATGTCGATTTGCCCGATAATGGTATCCGGTCGCCAATACCGGTAACTGTTCGTGTCCTCGTGAAATCCAGACGCCAGTTCACCTGTTTTAAAGGGGGCCTGAATGCAGCAGAAGGAGCAGCGGAAGGGGCATCCCAAGGTCGTGTAGAACGCTGCATACGGCTGTCGCGCATGCAGACGACTGAAGCAATGCCAGTTGTGGGCGCGATAGCGACTCATGGGGAGAAGGTCCCATGCGACCTCCGGCATAGCTCCATCCAGGTCCATCACCAAAGGCGCGGGAGGGGTCGTCCGAATAGACCCGTCGCTCCTGTACCATAGGCCGCGGACCTGCGCGTAATTCGGATGAGTGGAGCCTTTGCAGGCCTGCAGTAAGTCCAGCGTCGTCACCGGACCCTCCCCTCCGCAGACGAAATCGGCCGCTTCTTCCTCGAGGGTGCGCCGAGGCAGCGCCGCCACGTGTCCACCGACGAGCAAAACCCGTTGTTCTGGACAATACGCCTTGATCATGTTGCAAATCGCCCCAGCCGCCGACATCAACTGAGTCGAGGCCGATGGGTTGTGCCCGTAGACCACCACCGCAGCGAGGAGTGGGCGCTGGGCGGCAACCCTCCGGGCCACAGCCTCCGGCTCCAACCCTTCAGCCTGTGCGTCTAGAATCTCGACGGAGCAACCATGCCGACGGACAAACGTCGCGATCAACCCCGCCCAAATCGGCGGTTCGACCGCTGTCAGCTTGGTGGCCAGGGTCTGATAGCACCGCTCCGGTTGACCGGGGTTCACAAGCAACAAATCCGGCGAGGAGGGCCGATGCATGGCACTCAACTCCGTAACCCGCTAGGCAGTTCGTGATGCGTGTCAACTTTCATCTGAAAAGGGACCCTTTTCTTTCATCTGAAATTCCCCCCCCTCCTGGGGCTAAGTGGTTGATGTTTTGTCCGACCTCTGGGTCGGGTCGACCCGAGATCGTTGGTCCTAGGCCA
>JBFMAX010000016.1 GCA_040755395.1 Nitrospirota bacterium | reverse complement strand
GAGAGCGAAACACGGGTGTCCGACACACGCTTTCGTGCGGGATTGGTTGATGGAGCTGAGCAGCGGCGCTGGAGCAGTGCCGGGATTCGTGGGGCGGTCCCGTTCTCTGAGTGGCCGACGGAGCGCCACGCTGATTGGCTTCACTGGCAATGACCTTCTCTATGGCGGTGCTGGGGACGACGAATTGCACGGCGGGGGTGGGGCCGATGGACTCACGGGTGGAATCGGCAGAGCCCTTCTGATTGGCGATACGACGCCATTTCAGGGTGGCTCGCCTGAGATCGGCGGAGCCGATACGCTGGAGGGGGGTGCCGGGGATGACCAACTGTTCGGCCTCTATGGCGATGCCGTGCTATCGGGCGGGCTCGACAAGGACCAGGTCAATGGCCAGGACGGGAACGACGTGCTCTTGTTTGATACACAGACCCAAACGTACACCTTGTCGATGCGCAGCACCGAATATGCAGCCGATGCCAACAGCGGCGATCGATCACGTGATGTGTTCGGAGTAGATAAGGAGATCAAGGATAAGGGCGTTGTCTTTGCCCAGCTCATCAGCATGGAGCGGTATCGCGGCCGAAGAACAGGGGCTTTCATGGTCAACGAGAACTTCCAGATCGGGCAGGTCGACATCCGAGGAGCCCGAAGGAATCAGCGAGGCGGTGGTGAGCAATCACGAAAGGTGGCATGAGATGACGAAGATGAAATGGAAGCGTGGGCTCATCGCGCTGGGCTTAGGAGGTGTCCTGATCGCGGGCACCGGGGCGTCAGTGTTCAAGAAGGAAGAGACCCCCGGGGAGCGGTTTCGGAAAGCGATCAAAGAAATTGAAGCCGCGTGTGCCAAGCGGAAGCTGGCTCCGCACGAAGTCTGCGGAGAGGTCGCTAAGCTCAAGCCGGCCGATCCGTTGGCGACGGAAGAAGGGCGGTTTGCGCACGCGATCAAGATTCCCAATCCGGTTCCGGAAGACAGTGGGTACAAGCCCGGCATGACGCCGCAGGAATACTTCGAGCATCTGTGCAAGACCGAAGCGGGGGAGTTTATCTACAAGACGGTGGAGAATGTGGAAGGCTTGCTCCAACTACGTCTCCGCGACAATCCCACAGATTACGAACTCGAACATCTCTATGCACTGGAAGATCCGTACGGACATTCGGTAGGAGTACGAGATCACCCGGAAGAATATTTTGTCCAGCCTGCCATAGGCAAGTATCAGTTCCTGGAAATCCCTTTGCCTAAGAATTCAAAAACTGTTGAGGGAATGAAATACCGGCGGTTTTACCGAGACGAGAAGGCACATCCGGGGAAAGATTATCAAACAGCGGTCAACGGCAAATTCGTACGCGTTCCCTATATCGTGGCAGAAGAAGACGTTTCTTCTCCCCGGAGCCGATACGGCTACACCTGGCGTGGGATTACTCGTCCGCACGATCGGGAACTTGGAATCGCAGGAGGGGAGCTTATCATCCTTGACCTCCAAACCAATGAGGTATTCGCAGTCAGGCGAGGTTATGTCCGCAGCGGCTATATGCGAAATCTGACTGGAGTGTGGTGGCTCACAGCTCAAAAGTGTTCAAAGGAGTCGCTGAAGACCGACGCGCAATTCATTAACCAGGTGTTGAAGCCAGCACCGGCAAACGCAGGAGAGGCAAAATGAGTCAAACGAATATTTCGATTTGGTTGAAGTTTGCCCTGCAACAAATGGCCGCGGAGTCGTATCTTGATCAGCTCCTATTCGGACGGCCTCTTCGCGAGATTCTGTTAGACGGCAATAATGACACGCGATTTGTCCAGCCAGATGCGAATGGCAACCTTCCCGGCAAGACCCGCTTTACGAATGTGCTGGCTGATCGCTTCCTCAGTACCTACGACATCCTCGACCACCACGCCAATGATGCCACGGGGTTTTCGGCGACCCTCATGCGTGATCGGACGACTGGGGAATACACGTTGTCCTTCCGCAGCCTTGAATACCAGAATCAGGCCGAGGGCGGGGACTGGGAGCGGGACGGGTTGCCCGGCGCCGCCGGGGAAATTGCCGGGACCGGCTTTGCGCTCGCGCAGCTCGTGAGTATGGAACGCTACTACCGGGACCTGAAGACCTCAGGGCTATTGCCGCAGAATGCGGTCCTCAACGTCACCGGCTACTCGCTGGGCGGGCATCTGGCGACGGTGTTCAGCGAACTGCACGCGAATGAGATTACTGCCACGTATACCTTCAACGGCGCCGGTCGTGGTCGGATCAATGGAGGTACGGCAGGCCTGTCCGACGCGGACCGGATTCGGGAAATGCTGCAAGCCGCCGAAACCAGGCTGCTGGCCATCAATCCGTCCTGGTTTGCTAGTGGGAACACCGGGAACGTGTATGGTGACCAGCAGTACCAAGATGTGCGCCAAGAAACGATCTTGAATTTTAGCACCACGACCTCGTTCCTCCCGCCCGGCGAGATCGGGATGGGAACCGGCTTCGACAAAATCACGCAACTCGTGGGGCAGGCGACGCATAACGATCAACCCTATGTGGCGAACTCCGGGATTCACGGTGCTCCCACGACCATTTTTATTGAGGATCAACCGAATGTCGATGGACTTGCCGGGTTGTTCGGGCAGAGCGGCAGTTTTGGTACCACCCACAGCCTCACGCTTCTGGTGGATGCACTGGCGTTGATGGAGCTGTTTCAGCAGGTGGATGGTACGTTACTGAAGGAGACGATCGAGGCGATCTTTGCGGCCTCCTCCAGCCAAGCCGCGTCGGGCTTGGTCGGGGTGTCAGGAATTGCCGAGGGGAATTCGTTGGAGAACGCACTGGATGCGTTAGGCAAGATTCTGGTGCCGGGCTACACGCCGACTCCGTTTGGACGCCAAACGAATGACTTTGGGAGTCTCACGTTCAGAAATCAATTCTATACCAACCTCGAAGCCGTTCGGGCCGCAGTGGGGACGCAGACCTACCAGATCGCCAGCTTTGTTACCAAGAGCAGCAGTGAGATCTATGCAGTGGCCCGCAACGCCGATGCTACCGGGCTCGCGTATCGGTATGCGCTCCAGGAACTGAATCCCTTCGCCGTGGTCGGACCGGATTATACGCCACACAATGCGGACGGCGCGCTGGACCTCTACAACTCGCAAACGGGTCAAGGCACCTGGACGTTGAATGCGTTGAATGATCGGGCGGAGCTCCTGGCGGAGAAGCTGAAGTTCACGCTGGCGGACGGAACGCCCACCAACGCCAGCGCCACGTTGTATGAGGACAAGGCGACAATCTTCAATAATGGCAGGAATGCGACGGCGACACAGGTGGTCATCTTTGGAGGAATCGACAACGATCCCCTGGATGGACGATCGGGCAGCGATCATCTGTGTGGAGGAGCCGGTGAGGATGTCCTCAACGGCTTCGCCGACCAGGATTATCTCGAAGGCAATGCCGACAACGACGAGCTGCCTGGGGGCAGTGACAATGACATCCTCCTCGGCCAGCAAGGCAACGACCAGCTCTTTGCGGAAGCGGACAACGATCGGCTCAACGGCGGCCTGGGCGATGATCGGCTCGACGGGGGCACCGGGCTCGATACCTATTTTTATCACACGGGCCAGGGGCAGGATCGGATCGTCGATGCGGACCGGAGCGGCACGATTGTATTCGACGGGCAAACGCTGGTCGGTGGGATTCGTCGTCAAGGTGCACCCGCCGACACGTATATTCGTCCCGACGGCCAGTTCACGTTTGTCACGAGTGGTCTGGATGGCAGTGTCGATCAGATGGTCCAGAGAAAGGTGGCATAACCGATGGGCTTCTTTGTTTTGTTGGGGTTGATTGCCTACGTCGTGCTGGCGAAGTTCGTCGTTAGCGCGATCGGAAAGTACAGCGCGAGCAAAGCTGCCAAGTACAGTGCGATCGCGGTGTTTGTGCTGATCCCGACGTGGGACATCGTTCCGGGACACCTTTACTTTGGTTATCTGTGTCAAGACAAAGCACGCGTAAGGGTGCACAAGTCTGTTGAAGTGGAGCAGAAGTATTTTTCGGCCAACGGACAACCAAACCAGAAGGAGCTTAGCGGACTCTATCAAAGCGGGAGCACATTTGATGACCGTTTTTCTAGGCTTTTCCATATCACTAAGGTGGAGACATTTGTTCGGGATATACACAGTGGGGAGATATTAGGATCAGCCACACTCTTCCACTTTTATGGAGGATGGTTGGCCGCCTACCTTTTCCCCCAAGGTCCACCAAGTAGTTGTCCGGGGTACGCCATATACGATGATTTATGGAAAGCTGTGATTAAACCAAAGCGAAACGTTCAAATGGGAGGCATTTGAGATGGGAAATTCTACAAGCACTTATTTCCGGTAAGCTCAGTTCTCCTTGGCAGCCTATGCCAACTTAACGGTATCGATGAATTCTAATCGCAAGGCGTTTATAGACGCGTTGAAGATTGCAGGCTTCACTGACTCACTGGCTGCTCAATTCGCAGCCACCTATTCCATCGTCAGTGTCAGCCCACCCAACCTGAATGGCTTCTCGGCGGTCTTGTTCCGGAAGAACGACGGCTCGAACGAGCGCTTCCTGGCGATTCGCGGGACCAATGATCCCTTTGACGCGTTTACCGACCTCGTCGATATCGGCTTGCTCGGGAGTACGGATATTCAGGCGCAATATGCCTCCCTGGAGGCGTTCTACACTCAGTTTAAGAATGAACTGAAGTTTACTCCGGCTCATGCCCTGACTGTGACGGGCCATTCTTTGGGCGGCTTCCTTGCCCAAACGTTCACCGCCGACCATGCCGACGTGGTCTCGGCCTACACGTATAACGCCCCGGGTATTGGCGGCTCGGTGCTGCAGGTGCTCGAATTGCTGGGTGTCACACCCGCCACGCTCAGTTTCCCGAACATCACCAATGTAGTGGGGCAAGGTCCTTCCCTGATCAGCGGATTCGGGACCTATCTGGGAACGGTGGAGCGTGCCTTCATCGAGGGAAGTCTTATCGACCCTCTTCACAACCACAGCATCACGACCCTCACCGACGCGTTAGCCCTGCACGATCTCGTCGCCAAGGTTGATCCGAACGTGTCCGTCTCAGACGTCACAAGTATCCTCAACGCCGCTTCCGCGACAGCGGCCGCTAGTTTGGAAACCGGCCTCGACGCCCTCCGGAGGCTGTTCCAGGGACCCAGTGTGACGATGACGCCCGTAAGCGATCGTGAGGCCTACCACACGAACCTGATCGCGTTGCGGGATAGCCTGCCGGCGACGAGTCCCGATCGCCTCGACAGTCTGGTCGACACGTCGAGCAGCACCGTGTTGAGCCAGGCCAAAGCCGCCACGCCCGATGGGCTGGCGTATCGGTATGCGCTGCAAGAACTGAATCCCTTCGTTGTGATCGGGGCCGACTACACGATTCACAACGCCGGTGGCGCGCTCGATCTCTATGACACGCAGGCCGGTGAAGGCGCGTGGACCACGCTCGCGCTCAGCGATCGCGCCGAACTGTTGGTCAAGCGTCTGGCGATCAACATTAACGACGGCGGCACCGTCCCGACCGACACGCATTATGTCGATGTGCGGACGGGGTTTGAAGTCGGCGGCGTGGCCTCGGCCAACGAGGTGATCTTTGGGGACGATCGCGTGGGGGATGTGCTGGAAGGTCATGCTGGCGGCGATCATCTTTATGGCTCGGACGGGGCGGATACCATCATCGGCAATGGCGGCCATGACTACATTGAAGGCGGTGCAGGAAACGACCCGCTGCTGAGCGGTGGCGCCGGTAATGACATTCTCCTCGGCCAACAAGGTAACAATCTACTGGACGGCGGGACCGGTGATGATCGGCTGACCGGCGGTCGGGATATCGATATCTTTTCGGTCCCCTTGGTCGGCGGGACTGACAGCAACCTCATGACTAGATGGGTTGGTGATGATGACTATTTTACAACTCTGCGAAAGGCGGCGTAGATGATTGCTCTATCTCTACTCATTGCTCTGTTCCTCTACATTTTCGTGGCGTGGCTCGCGGTTCATCTCATTGGTAAGCTGGCCAACGTCTTGGCGGTAACGGCTATCAGGAAGAGAAATTTACAGGCCTTAGCTATCGCGATCTTTGTGTTGATTCCGACATGGGACATTGTCCCTGGTCGGCTGTATTTTCAGCATCTGTGCAAGACAGAAGGAGGCGTCAAAGTCCATAAGACTGTTGAGGTAGACAAGACCTATTTCCTTGCCAACGGACAGCCTGATCAAGCGAAGCTTCAGGAGATATTTGAGAGACAGATAAAAAATGATCGCAGCTTCTCGCGTATTTTCCACATCACCAAGGCTCAGCTGTCTATTGTGGATAGACAGACAGGAGATCGATTAGGCACGGCAACTGATTTTTGGTACTACGGTGGCTGGCTCAACGCAACACTTTTCCCACAAGGCTCTTCAAGGACATGCCCAGAATATCCGAACCACAGCGTATACAACATCCTCTGGCAGCAGGTAACTCGTCTGAAATCTGATACACCAGTGGGAGGGAAATGACATGGCAAGCTTGATTGAGTCCATTTATGAGGGTGCTCAACTCTCTTTGGCTGCTTATGCTGATCTGAATGTTGGAATGTCTAGAGATCAATATGAGGCAGCCTTAAGAGCTCAAGGATTTTCTGTACTGCAAGCAGCAGAGTTTGCATCAACTTATTCCATAGCGAGCGATTCCTTCACTGATCCAGCTAGTGGTCTATCGGTCACTTTGTTTCAGAAGATCGATAGCTCGGAGAAAATCCTCTCGATTAGAGGCACAGACAGTCTTTTCGACCTGGTGACCGACGGGCGCATCGTAGCCGCGGAAGCGGCCACCATCAATTCACAGTATGTTGCGTTGACAAACTACTATCAGCAACTCGTCGCGTCTGGGGTGTTGGGTACAAACGAGCGTCTCACTGTGACCGGCCATTCCTTAGGCGGCTTTCTCGCTCAGGCCTTCACGATCGATTTTCCAACGAACGTCACGCACACCTACACGTTCAACTCACCGGGGTTTGGTGGTCTTTTGACGGACATTCTGGACCGGCTCGGGATTGCTGATACCACAGTGCCTTCAGGACTCATCACTAACGTGCTCAGCCAGAACGGGTTCTCTGCCGCCGCAGGATTCGGGACGCTAGTTGGGACGGTCGAGAACATCTTTATCGAAGCCACCCTGAATCCTATCACCAATCATTCAATTGTAACCGCCACGGACGCCTTGGCCCTCTACGATCTGGTATCTAGGATCGATCCAAACGCATCGATCTCGTTCATCACCGGCATACTGAAAGCTTCATCGAGCGTCAGCGCCAATAGCTTAGAATTCAGTCTCAACGCTTTCTCCAAAGCGCTACTAGGACCTGCTGCGCCGATCACAACGATCGGTGACCGGGAATCCTATTACACCAATCTCACTACGCTCCGCGACACTTTGCCGGCGACGAGCCCGTATCGCGTGGATAGTTTGGTTGGAGTGGTAAGCAGCACGGTGTTCAGTCAGGCCAAGGCCTCAACAACGGATGGACTGGTCTATCGCTATGCGTTGCGGGAGTTGAACCCTTTTGTCGTGCAGGGCGTGGATTATCAGGCGTTGCACAATCAAGACGGTTCACTTGACCTCTATGATATCGCAACGGGGCAAGGCATGTGGACGCAGGTGGCGCTCAGCGATCGAGCGGAGCTGCTGGCGGAGAAGATCGCCTTCAATCAGACGGATGGCAGCCCAGCGAGTGCGACGTTGTTCGTAGACGAAGCAACCGAATTTAATAATGGTCGTGGAGCCACTGCGGCCCAGGTCGTGATCTTTGATGCCGACGGCAATGATCTCATCGGGCGATCCGGCGACGATCATCTCTACGGAGGCGCAGGGGATGATTCGATTCAAGGAGGAGAGGGGCGTGACTACATCGAAGGGAATGAAGGGAATGATTTTTTGCTGAGCGGTGGCGCCGGCAATGACATTCTCCTCGGCCAACAAGGTAACGATCTACTGGACGGCGGGACCGGTGATGATCGGCTGACCGGCGGTCGGGATGCCGATATCTTGAGAGGAGGCCAAGGCACGGATACCTATTCCTATCGCAGCGGCGACGGCCAGGACATCATTGAGGATGCCGACGGACTGGGCTCCATCCAGTTTGACCAGCGACAGCTCCAGGGCGGTCTTCGTCGAGCGAGCGATCCCGCCAACACCTACACCAGTCAGGACGGGCAGTTTCGCTATGTGCGCGCAGGCACCACGCTGACCATCACCAATCTGCTCACGAACAACGGCTCCGTCGTGGTGCAGCACTTCACCAACGGCCACCTGGGCATTCGTCTGGCTGACGCGCCGCCCGATCCGAACTATGACAACGGACTGCCGACCCGGACGGACTTCACGCGCACGATCACCAATCCGGACGGGAGGCCCACCACCGAGCCGATCTTCGACGAGACCAGCAATAGCTATACCATTGTCGGGGCGACCAACAACATCGTCCACGCCCTGGGCGGCGACGACACGGTGGGGAGCGATCTGGGGAATGACCAGCTCTTCGGCGGCGACGGGAACGACACGCTCTTGGGAGCCGGCGGCCATGATCGGCTGTTTGGCGGAGCAGGTCACGATGTGTTGTCCGGGGATGAGACGGGGGCCGCCCCCGGGCAGGATGTCTTGGACGGCGGTGACGGCAACGATCAACTGTTCGGCGGCGCCGGGGATGATGAATTACTCGGTGGAGCCGGGGACGATCATCTGCAGGCCGACGAGGCGGGTGTGGCGGGCCAGGATCGGCTCGAGGGCGGAGCAGGAAGTGATGTGTTGCTTGCGGGAGCGGGGAATGATTGGCTGGACGGCGGGACGGAGACGGATCTTCTGAAGGGCGAGGATGGCGAGGACATGCTCTATGGGGGCGAGGGGGACTGGTTTGATGACCTGCAGGGTGGCTACGGCCATGATGTCCTCACCGGCGGCGACGGCCATGACAGTCTCTTTGGCGATGGCCCCAACATTGCGACGGCGTACGATGCCTCCTTGGACGGTAGTGATAGCCTCGATGGCGGCGAGGGGAACGACTTTCTGTTCGGCGGGAGTGGAACTGACGTGCTCATCGGCGGCGCTGGCCATGACTGGCTCGCGGGCGATTATACGAATCTCCTCTTCGATACGGGCGGAAATGATCTGTTGGATGGCGGCGCGGGTGATGACCGGCTTGAAGGCGGAGCAGGGGACGACACCATCTATGCCGGGATGGGGAATGACACGCTGTTTGGCGACAATCCTAATGGCCCGACCACCACTGGGGGTAATGACTTTCTGGATGGGGAAGAGGGGAACGATAGCCTGCGTGGTGGGACGGGCCATGACACGCTGTCTGGCGGGCTGGGCGATGATGTCCTGTTCGGGGAGGAGGGCGATGATGTCCTGGATGGCGGTGCCGGGATCGATGTGCTCGATGGCGGACTGGACGATGATCGCGTGCACGGCGGTGCCGGCAATGACCGCCTGTTTGCCGGTCAAGGGACCGATACGCTCTTCGGTGACGAGGGGGAGGACTATCTCAATAGTGGCAATGAATATTCTGACACCGGAACCTCGGTGCTCATCGGCGGCGCGGGCCACGACACCTATGTGGTGGACAGTGCGGCCGACACCGTGATCGAAGAGGCGGCGAGTGGCATCGACACCATCGAAAGCTTTGTCAGCTACACCCTGCCGGACCATGTGGAGAATTTCCTGGCGACCGCGAGCGGTCTCATCGGCACCGGCAATGCCTTGGACAATGAGATGCGAGGAAGTGGCTCTGCCACGCTGGACGGCCGCGCCGGCAACGACACGCTCCTCGAGGGGCGGACCTATGTGTTCGGGCATGGCTACGGGACGGACACGATCGTTGAACACGATCCGAGCAGCGCCCCCTATTTCCCTGGCGGGGTCGGTGATGCAGTTCAGTTTGCCGCCGATGTGCTGCCCAGCCACGTCAGGTGGCAGCGCAGCGGCGATGATCTGATCCTCAGCCTCGACGGCACGACCGATCAGCTCCTGATCCCATCCTTCTACACGGTCGCCTTGAACCAGGGCACGTATCTCTTTTCGTCCAATATCTTCTTGCCGGGGGAGACGGTGACGGCCGGAGGGAATCCCTACTATGTGGCGCCTTCGCAGGTGGAACAATTCCACTTCGCCGATGGGACCCTCTGGGGGCCGGAGGCGTTCGATGCGCCGATGATCGGCGCCTATCACGCCAACGTGTACAGGTTCGGGCGTGGGAGCGGCCAGGACACGATCCTCGACTTTGACTTTACCAGCGACCAGGCGACGGATCGGATCGAGCTGGGAGCGGACGTGTTGCCGAGCGACCTGACCGTGAGCCGCGTGGGGGACGATTGGGTGCTCCGCATCAGTGGGACGTCGGACCGGCTCACGGTGCAGTCGCATTTTGCCTCGGTCTTGGTGCGGCCGTCGTTTTCGTTCTCCGGCATCACGGTCCCAGCCTATCGGATCGAGCAGGTCCAATTTGCAGACGGGACCCTGTGGGATGCCGCAGCCATCAACAACCAGGTTGGCGAGATCACCGGCACCGAGGCCTCGGATTTTCTTCAAGGCAATGCGAATGACAATCCGATCCTCGGCCTGGGGGGCGACGATACGCTGCACGGGCAGCAGGGGGCGGATGTGCTGGATGGCGGGGCCGGCGACGACACGTTGTTCGGCGGGCTGGGCGCGGATACCTACCTCTTTGGCCGGGGCAGCGGCCACGATACGGTCTATGACGATAACTTCAGCGGCGCGGAGATCGATACCGTTCGGCTGGCAGCCGATATCACTCCCGATGACGTGACGCTCCAGGCGAATGGGGAGAATGGGCTCGTGCTCGGGCTCACCGGCACCACTGATCAGCTCACCCTGCGATTCTTTCTGGATGGTCCGGTCTACGAGATGGAACAACTGGCCTTCGCCGACGGCACGACCTGGGATCCGGCCGCGATGCGGGCACGGGCGACCGGGCTCTCGCTCACGGGAACGGAGGAGGCAGACTTTCTGCCCGGCACGGTGTTGAGCGATGTGTTGGTCGGGTTGGGGGGCGATGACTTTCTGGACGGCCGAGAAGGCGACGACACGCTGCGCGGGGATACCGGCCAGGATGAGTTGGCCGGGCGGGCGGGGGCGGATCGGCTGGAGGGCGGGGCGGGGAATGACATCTACTACTTCAACCCCGGCGACGGCACCGACACGATCACTGATACCGCCGGGCCCGGTGAAGGGAATCGGATCGTCTTTGGCGAGGGGATTGCGTTAGCCGATCTCACGCTGACTCAGAGCCAGAACACTTTGACGATTGCCGTCGGCCCCGGCGGCGACGCGATGCGGCTGACGAACTTCGATCCCACAGGCGCCACTGGTTCGCTGGTGGTGGAGACGCTGGAATTCTTCGACGGCAGCCAAGTCAGTCTCGCCAGCCTGCTGGTGCCGACGCCGACAGAGGACGACGACGTCTTGACCTTCGGTTCCGGCGACGACGTCATCAACGCGCTCGGGGGCAACGATGTGGTGGAGGCCGGCGCCGGGAACGACACGCTCATGGGGGGCGCCGGCAACGATACCTTGCTCGGCGGCACCGGGAATGACGTGCTCGACGGCGGGCCCGACAGCGATCGGCTGCAAGGCGGCGAAGGCGAGGACACGTTCCGGTTCTCGATCGACGGGACCTGGACATCCGGATTTGTCGCCAAAAACAGTGGTAGCCCGGGACACCCCGGGACCGGGCAGACCGTGAGTCTCAACGGCAAGCAGCGGTCGTTTGATGTGTTCAGCGACGAGGCCGGCGTTGACACGTTACGCGGCACGGCGGGCGACGACGCCCTCGCCTTGGATGACGCCTTCAGCCCATTTCCCGGCTCGGCCGGTCCGCGGGTGGTCGGCATCGAGCGGATCGAGGTCGGCGACGGGCACGACCTCGTGGATCTCACGAGTCCCATTTATGACTACGGCGACGTGAGCCTCGACGGAGGGGTTGGGGATGACGTGCTGTGGGCCAGCGCCGGGAATGATCGGCTGCTGGGCGGCGTCGGCAAAGACCATCTCTACGGCGGGGCCGGGAGGGATCTTCTCTTGGGCGGAGACGGGAACGACATCTTGGATGGGGGGCAAGGGGCCGACACCCTCATCGGCGGCCTGGGCAACGACACCTTCATCGTGGACGACGCCGGAGAGGTGGTGACCGAAGCGGCCAATGAAGGCACCGATCTGGTGAAGTCCTCGATCACCTACACCCTCGGCGACCATGTCGAGAATCTGACGCTGACAGGCACCGCCGCGATCAACGGCACGGGCAACGCCCTCAACAATGTGCTGACCGGCAACAGCGGGGTGAATGTGTTGGCCGGCGGGGCCGGAAACGACAGGCTCAAAGGCGGCAAAGGCAACGACACCTATGTCTTTGGCCGGGGCGACGGACGGGACAAGATTGTGGAGAAGGACGCCACCGCGGGCAACATCGACACGCTTCTCTTCGGTGCCGGCATCAATCCGCTCGATCTCATGTTGGAACGCAGCGTCAACGATCTGCGCATGGCGCTCTACGGGTCGACGGATCAAGTCACGATCCAGAACTGGTACACCGGTTCGTCCTACCAGATCGAGACCATCCGGGCCGGCAACGGCCAGCAGTTGCTGAACACGCAAGTCGAGCAACTCCTTCAGGCCATGGCCGGTTTCAGCGCGCAGACGGGCCTCACGTGGGAGGAGGCCATCGCGCAGCGCCCGGAAGACGTGCAGGCCATCCTGGCCGCCAACTGGCAGTAGAGTCGATGTCATCATGCGGTGGGTGGCGTTCCTCCTGCTGGCTTGGGGGAGTGCCATGCCAGTCTCTGCCTGCGACGAAGCACGATCTCGTTCTGAAGGGACAACCCTCCACCTCCTGCGCCTGAACCGGGCCGGGGTCTCCGCCTGGCCCACCCTCAACTTCTACTACTATTGAAGAAATGCCCGATGATGGGCGCTCGGCGGCGCTGGCACAGCGGTTGCTGGGTTGTGTTCCGGAGGGCCGATCATACAAGCGTGATCGCTCGTTCAAGCAGGGGAGGGCTATCCATGGCGTTTGAATGGACGTGGCGGGTCTTTCGGGCCTATCGAAAATGGAAGCAGGCGACGACTCCGGTGCTGCTGAACACCGAGACCGGGGAGTTGATCGGATTCGACACCTACACCACGCCGGGGAAAGGAAACTGGGTGCTCCGTCGCCCGCTGACGCTGCCCGGGAGCACGCTTCCGCTCTTCCTGACCGCCAAACTGTCCAAGGGCGACGAGCAGTCCGGCGGTGAAGGTCGTTCACAGACTTCCGAACAAGCGAAATGAGAGCCTGGCTCACCCGCCGCCAGCCGGGAACTCCGGCCCGTCATCGCGTCTCTGCCGACCCGCCCCCGTTGCTCGGTTTGCTTTCCCCCGGCTGCTCCTCTTTTCTGTTCGCCAGCAGGTAGTCGCGGCGAATTGGGCGAGGTGCCGGTTGATCTGGTCGAGCACGCTGGTCTTGGCTTTGTCTCGGGTGCCGTACACATACGACTGGAGGTCCCAGGCCCGCCCGGCGGTCAGGAGGGCCGTGTCCTGAAAGATCGCCTTGCGCGTGACTTCGACCGCGACATGCCCGAAAAAGCCCTTGAACGTGTCCGTGGACGCGTTCTGCAGAAATACCTTGCATTCGATGCGGTCCGGGCAATCGGGCTGGACCTTCAGGCGCGGCGCGTGGGTCTGCAGTCCTGTCTGGATCGCTTCCCGCAACACGTCGGTCGTGATCCCGAAGGAGTCGCCCACTTCCCAGATGGACGCTTGGATGGACACGCAGTCAAGCCGGCCGAGAAAGGGATCGGCGGCGGCGGGTTGCGGGATGAGCCACAGCAGCGCGGGAAGCGCCCACGCCGCGCGGCGCCAACGAACGCCAGCTCGATGACGAGTTGCCGTGGTCATGGTATTCACGCGGTCCGTTGCCTGACCGCTCCTCATCATGCCGGCGAGCCGAGTCGGTATCCGGCTCCGTGCCCGTTTCGACGGGACTCCATCGATCCCGTCGGTGACCTCGATGCCTGACAAGCTAGGCTTCCTCTCTTTCTATGTCAAGCGATGTCATCGGGCCGGCGTGCCGACGCCCGGATGGCCGAGAAGCCTCGCCCCGGGCGAATTCCCGTTCGGGAAACGTGTATTTGCAAGACATGAAGACGGTTCCGCCCTATACTGCCGATACAGGCGCGCTGTCGAGCCGGGAACGCGGCGATCGCGTCGTTGTCGTGTGAGGCGCGGCTCTTCTTGCCCTCTCAAATTTACCGATGCGCAGATCTCTCGCACAGAGGTTCGCCGCCGTCATAGGGCGAGCGCAGACCATGCCGTTGGCGGTGATGACCGCCGGGGTCGCGCTGACCGTCGCGTTCATGGCGTTGGTCGGATGGAGCGCCTGGAACGTGTTCGAGCGCATCCGGTCCGGCGGGCACACCGAAGTGCAGTTCCAGAGACTCAGCGGCGAGATCGTCTACCTCGACGAAGCGCTGACCATGTCGGCGCGGATGGCCGCGCTAACGGGCGACCCTCAGTGGAAGACCCTCTATCGGCGGTTGGAGCCCCGGCTGGCCGGCGCCATCCGGGAGACGATCGAACTGGCGGGCGACACCGGTGTTCGGGAACCCGCCGTGAGAATCGACGAGGCGAACCGCAAGCTGGTGGAGATGGAATCCCGTGCGCTCACGCTGCTGGAGCGGGGACAGCGTCGGGCCGCCGCGGCGCTGCTGTTCGGCGACGCATATGAGGAGCAAAAACGGAACTATGACGAAGCGACCCGGCTGACCGTGGAGACCGTTCGTGCGCGGATCACGGCCCGGGTCATGGAAGTGCAGGGACAACTCGTCGTCGCCGTTGTTGTCTGGCTGATCTGCCTGGCGATCCTCGCGCTGGCCTGGATCACCATCCTGTATCTCGTGCGGCGATACCACAAAGACCGAGACCGGACGGAGGCGGAACTTGCGGCGGCACGGCGGCAAAGCCTCCTGATTCTGAACTCGGTGGACGAGGGCATTCATGGCCTAGATACCGAGGGACGGATTCTGTTTACCAATCGCGCGGCGGCGACCCTGCTCGGATACGACGAATCCGAACTGATCGGGAAGCAGGCCCATGCGCTCATCCACCATCATCGGGCGGGCGGCCGTGAGTACCCATGGGACGAATGTCCTGCGTTCCGGACGTTGCGCGATGGCGAGGTGCGACAAGTCGAGGGCGAGGTCTTTTTCCGCAAGGACGGCACCAGCTTCCCGATCGAATTCGTCTGCTCGCCGATACGGGACGAGTCCGGCGCGATCACCGGCGTGGTCGTGTGTTTCCACGACGTGACGGCGCGGAAGCGGGCGGAGGAAGCCCTGCGCACCAGCGAGGCCCGACTGCGCACCGTCGTCGAAAGCGAGCCGGAGTGCGTGAAGGTCGTGTCGGTGGACGGGCGACTGCTGGACCTGAATCCGGCCGGCCTGCGGATGATCGAGGCGGACGACCTCGGGAGCGTGATCGGCCGGCCGGTCGTTCACCTGGTTCATCCCGAGGACCGCGCGGCGTTCCTCGACCTGCACCGGCGAGCGTGCCGCGGAGACACCGGCCGGCTTCAGTTCCGCCTCATCGGGTTGAAAGGCACCGAGCGATGGATGGAAACCCACTCCACGCCGCTTCGCGACGGCGACGGGAGCGTGACTTCCGTCTTGAGCGTGACGCGCGATATCACCGATCGGAAGCAGGTCGAGCAGCGGCTCCGCGAGAGCGAGGAGCGTTTCCGCCTGCTGGCCAAAGCCACGAACGACGCCATCTGGGATTGGAATCTGGAGACGAACGAGCTCTGGTGGAACGAAGGCTTCGAGGTCCTGTTCGGCTATCGGCGGGATGAAGTGGAGAGGACCATCGAATCGTGGACGACCCGCATCCATCCCGACGACTATGACCGCATCGTTCCGGATATCCGCCGTGTCATCGACGGCGGCGGCGAACACTGGTCGGGGGAATACCGCTTTCGGCGGAAGGACGGCGCCTACGCCTACGTGCTGGACCGCGGCCACGTCATTCGCGATCCGTCCGGCAAGGCCGTGCGCATGGTCGGCGGCATGACGGATCTGACCGAGCGGAAGAATCTGGAAGCCCAGTTGCTGCACAGCCAAAAAATGGAAGCCATCGGTCGGCTGGCCGGGGGAATCGCGCACGATTTCAACAACCTGCTGACCGTCATCAACGGGTATTGCGAACTGCTGTTGGAGGAGAGCCGCGACGCCGGCCGGAAGCATGTCGAGCAGATCGCGCTGGCGGCCGAGCGGGCCGCGACGTTGACCAGTCAGTTGCTCGCGTTCAGCCGGCGCCAGGTCGTGCAGTTCAAGGTGATGGACCTCAACGCCGTGCTGGAGAAGGCCCGGAATCTGCTGATCCGACTCATCGGCGAGCCCATCGAGTTGGTCATGATCCTGGATCCTGCGCTGGGACGGGTCAAGGCCGATCCCGGCCAGATCGAGCAGGTGGTCATGAACTTGACCGTCAACGCGCGTGACGCGATGCCGCGGGGCGGGACGCTGAGGATCCGCACGGCCAACGTCACGCTGGACCGACCGGACGTTCATGCGCGGTTTACGGTTCCGGCCGGCTCTTACGTGATGCTGGAGGTGGCCGACACGGGAATCGGCATGGACGAGGACACGCAGGCGCACATCTTCGAGCCGTTCTTCACGACGAAAGCTCAGGGGGAAGGGACGGGGTTGGGATTGTCCACGGTGTACGGGATCGTGAAGCAAAGCGACGGGTACATCCTCGTGGACAGTCAGCCGGGCCGGGGGGCGACCTTTACGATCTTGCTGCCCCGAGCCATGGAGGAGACCGCGACCACCGAAGGGTCGCCGTCGGAACACAGACCGCTAACCGGACGGGAGACCGTGCTGCTGGTGGAAGACGAGGACATGATCCGCGATCTCATCCGGCATCTTCTCGAATCGCACGGCTATACCGTCATGACTGCGTCGAGGGGCGAGGAAGCGGTGGACCTCGCGGAACGCCACGCCGGTCCGATCGATCTGCTTGTGACCGACGTCGTGATGCCGGGCCTGAGCGGACGGGAACTGGCCGATCGGCTTGCCCGTTCCCGCGCGGATCTGCGCGTGCTGTATATGTCGGGGTACACCTACAACGAGATCGGCCGGCATGGCGTGCTGGGGTCCGAAATTGCGTTCATTCAGAAACCCTTTTCTCCGGACGGGTTGATGCGGAAGGTCCGCGAGGTCCTGGACACGACTCATGCCGCGTGAGGAGACGACCGCCCGGCCGAAAACCGGCACCGCGATATTCCTGCCTCTGTCCGGTGTCGCGATGATCCTGCGCCGCGGCGGAGCGGTCGGAGTGGGCTGGCTCGCGGTCGCCGCGCTGGCTTTGGCGGGCGGCAAGATGTACCTGTCGGCGATGAGCAAGGATGGGAAGCTCTGCGAGGCCATGGCCGAGGTGTTGAACCGCGACGCGGGGTGGGACGGCAACCTCCGCTATGAGCACGAAGTCTTTCGGCGCATCGCCTGGACTCCCGTGAAGTTGAGCGGGCAGGCGCCCCGTGACGGGCGGTGCTCGACGTTGGAGCAGGCGCGGTTCGACCTCCACAACGACGGCCGGGAAGACCTCGTGATCCGCAGCAGCTTTTGCATGCGCGGCCTGCCCAGCGACAGCCTCTATGTGTTTCCGTCGGACAGCACGGTGTTGGAGCAGGCGACGTGGCAGGATCTGAGCCCGCTGCACGCGACCGCCGATAAATTCGAGCGGACCGGCGGCGCCTACCCGCTGGAAGGATTACCACCCGAGGATGCCCGGAGGAACGCGCTGCCGCCGGCCGGCGTCTTCACGCTGCGGCCGTTTATTTTCGAAAAGAGGTCCTATGTCAGCCTGACGGATGCCCGTCGAGCCTGGATCGTCATCGCGAACTATCTTCCGGGCGGGCGCCTGCAGGACATCTGCTATTTCCACGCTCCCTCACGGGATCCTCGTCCTGTCACATGACGCACGATCAGCGATCAGCCTTCCTCCATGTTACCTCGCCGCCGGAGCTAAGGCATCCCATGCAATCGCCTCCGCGCATCGCTCGCCGCTGACGATCGCGCTTTCCAGCGAGGTGGGCCAGCCGGTGTCGGTCCAGTCTCCCGCGACGAGTAGGTTGGCAAACGGGCTCCGAGGCAGCGGCCGCATGGCTCGCGTGCCGGGGCGGAGGGAGAGCCACGCCCGCGGCTCTCGCATGACCCGAGCGGCGCTCAGTGGAGCGGAGGCGAGCGCCGGCATGGCGTCGACTGCGTCGCGCTGCGCGGCCCGAATCAATGCCGAATCAGCGCCCTCCAGCAACTCGGTGGTTCCGGCGGCGACGGCCGAGACCCAGACGACCTCTCCCTGCGATTCCCGCTCGGGCCGGCTGACAATCCAATGGAACGTCCGCCCTGCCAGGAGCACGAGGCGAGCCGCCGACAGGCGAGCGTCGAAGCGTAGGTGAACCGCGAGGGCCGGGGAGTCGGCCAGGTGCGCCAATTGCTGAAAGTAGGCGAAGTGCGTGACGATCCGCTCGGGAATGAGCGCGCTCAGTGCGCTGTGCGGCAAGGCGGCGATGTACCAGTCCGCAGCGAGGGTCTCGCCGTTGCGCAGGTGCACGCCGGCGACGCGGTCGTCGTCGAAAACGAGCCGCGCGGCGGCCGAGTTCAGCCGCAGCGTGACGCCGGCGCGCAGCAAGCGCTCCCGCAGCGGATCGAGCAGCCAACGGCCGGCCTCCGTCGGCGGAATCGTGACGGCCGAATCGCGCTGCCGTGAGAGAAAGCACCGTTTCAGCATGGTCGCGAACATGGCGGCCGACACCGTTTTGAGGTCATCGCCCAGCAGGAATCGGGCCAGAGGGTTCCAGACCGTCGCCCGCGCGGCCTGCGACTGGCCGGTCTCCTCCAACCAGGCGTCGGCCGTCCGAAGTTCCAAGTTCTGCGGGAGCGGGGGATCGCCTTCCCAGGTTCGTTCCAAGAATGAGAGGAGGCGCCAGCGATCGCGGAACGACAGCGCCGTGAACAGCGCCACGCCGCCGAGGGCGTGCCAGGGGCCGGGTGCCAACAGGCGGGGGAACCGCACGCGCCGGTCGGCGGCGGGGAGTAGTTCGAATCCGGACGTCCGGGATGAACGGACCAGCGGAGCCGTACCGCAGTGTTCCAGGAGATCCCACGTCGCGGTCTGGCAGCCTAATAAGACGACCGGCCTAGCCTCCGGGAGGCGCTGTCCTCTGGCCGGCGGCCCGCCGTCTGGGCTATCCATCAGGCGCCCGCCGAGGCGGCCGCGTTGCTCGCACAGGGTGACCGTGAAGCCCCGTTCGCTCAGCTTGAGCGCGGCGGTGAGCCCCGCCGCGCCTCCACCGATGACAAGAACGGACCGTGAGCCTGTCATTGGTCAAGGGTCATTGGCCCAACAGATCGCACAGAACACACGTCGGAAACAGTCCTGGCCATTAACGCATTATTCATGAACGCTTCTGCTGTAAACGCGGATACGCTGTTCCGACGGGCGTGCTCGCCACTCAGTCGGTCAACATACTGTTTCAAGTATGCCTTCCTCCTTCGTGGCTGTGCTTGGGGGTACCCATTGCTCTTCTTGCTGCAATGGGTCTAGCACGGCGCGTCTGCCGGGTACCCGTTGCTCTTTCGGTGCAACGGGTGCAGCGCGACGAACCGTCATGAATAATGCGGGTGAATCTCCCGTTACCAATGACCGTTGGCGCTTGACCATTGACGTCATGTCGTCAGGTCAGACGACTGCGCAGCCACACACCGGCGGCGATGGCCAGTCGATGGGAGGGAGAGAGGCTGATGCGCGGCCCGAACACGCGGTAACCGGATCGCTCGATGCGCCCGAGAATCCGGACATACACCCCGCGCATAATTTCGGCCACAGTCAAGGCGCGCCGATCGTGTGCGGGGAGGGCGGCGATCGCCGCCTGCGCCTTGTCGTAAAACCCGCGCGCCCGCGCAGACTCGAACCGCATCAGCTCCAGGAATGTCGGCGAATACGTCCGTTTGAACAAATCGTCTTCGCTGTAGCCGAACCGCGCCAAGTCTTCCTGCGGGAGATAAATGCGGCCGCGCTCCGCGTCCGCCCCCACGTCCCTCAGGATGTTCGTGAGCTGGAACGCTGTACCCAGATTGACGGCGTAGTCGCGCGCGCAGGGGGAGGTCGTGCCGAAAATATGCAGACAAATCAACCCGACGACCGAGGCGACGCGGTAGCAGTAGAGCGAGAGTTCCTGGAACGTCGCATAACGCGAGATCGTCAGGTCCATCTCGACGCCGTTGATGAGATCGTCGAAATAGTCCTGCGGTACCGCCAAGCGGCTGGCATGTTCCGCCAGACTGATCGTGACCGGGTGGGTGGGGAAACCGCGATAAGCGGCGGCCAGCTCCTCGCGCCAGCGACGAAGCTGGTCGTGCGGATCGCTTCCGGACGGCGGTTCATCCACCGCACTGTCCACTTCCTTGCAGAAGGCGTACACGGCATACATCGCTTCACGGCGCGGCTTCGGCAGGAACAGGAAGGAGTAGTAAAAGTTGCTGCCGCTCTTCTTGGTGACCGCGGTGCAGTAGGCTTGGGCGTCGGCGAGGGTCATGCGTACTGTTAGGACGCGGCGTGGAGGAGCATGTCGAGCTGTTGGACGCCGGGCGGCAACGCTTCTCCGAAGACAGTCGGGTGAAAGATCGCGGCCAGGAGCCCTACGCCGTCCACGAGGCGTGGTCCGGGACGGCTGAAAAAGGAGGCCGCCTCCACGACGTAGGCCTGGCCCTGTCGCCAGGCGCGCAGCGACTGCCACTCCGGGCGATCGATGAAGGATTTGATCTCTCGCGCCGTTCTGGTGATGGAAAAGCCGCACGGCATCAGGACGATGATGTCCGGGTCTGCGGATGTGAGCGCTTCCCAGACGATCCGTTCCGACGGCGCCCCGCTTGTGCCCAGCGCGTCGATCCCTCCCGCCGCGGCGACCATGTCCGGCACCCAATGGCCCGCCGCATAGAGGGGCGACAGCCATTCGAGGCAGGCGACCCGCGGGCGTCTTGTGTCGCCGGCGACTTGTTCGCGGATGCGGGCCAGCCGCGCGCGAAGGTCGGCGACGAGCCGCCGCGCCTCGGTCGTCCGCTCGGCCGCCGCGCCGATCCGTTCGATATCCCCGAGCACCTCCTCCATGGTCGTGGGATTCAGCGTCAAGAGGCGCGGCGCGCGCGGCAGCGCCCGTACGGCCTGTTGCAGTTGGTCCGGCGTGATCGCGCACACGTGGCAGAGGTCTTGCGCGATGACCAGATCCGGTGCCGCCTCGAGGAAACGCGGTTCATTCAGTCGATACAAACGCCGGCCGGCTTGCAGGGTCTCCAGCACGCGGCGGTCGATCTCTTCGCTGGACGTGCGTTCGCCGTCGATGACGGCCTCGACCAGGACCGGTTTCCCGCGGACGGTCGGCGGATAGTCGCACTCGTGGCTGATCCCGACCAGATGATCGACCAGACCCAGCGCGGCGACGACTTCGGTGGCTCCGGGGAGGAGGGAAACGATGCGCATGGCGTAACAGGTCAATGGTCACTGGTCAATAGTCAGCGGCGAAGGACAGAATAGAATGCGGTCGTTTGTTCTTATGGCCATTGACCGATGACCATTGACCATCGGCGATTTTACCTCCACAACCGTTCGCTCAATTCAGCCAGACTTACCTGCTCCAAGGAATGGGTGAGGGCGTCGGCTTCGCGCAAGTCCTGAGCCGTATGCGTGTTGGCCACGGCTAAGACCTTCATGCCGGCGGCGCGGGCCGCGCGGATGCCGGGGATGGAGTCCTCGATCACCAGACAGTCCGCCGACGTCAGGGGTTCATCGGGCCGTCCTCGGTTCAGCGAGGCGAGCGCGTGCAGAAAGCCCTCCGGGTCCGGTTTGCCGCGCGTCACGTCTTCCGCGCTGGTGATGTGCGCGAATTCCTTGCGGATGCCGGCCTGTTCCAGAATGAATTCGATCTCGTGACGCAGGGCCCCCGAGGCAATGGCCAAGCGATACCGGGCCGCCGCGTCCCGCACCAGTTCGCGCACGCCGGGAAAGACGACGAGATGCCGCCGGATGTGCTCCATGTAGGCGCCGGCCTTGCGGGCAACCAGATCGGCGATGGTCGCAGGCGGCGCGGGACGCCCGTTCGCTGCGAGTGCCGCCGCGAAACAGCCTTTGTCGTCGTAGCCCAGATAATTGGCGTAATAGTCGGCCTCCGTCAGGACGACGCCCATCTCGGCGAGGACCTTCCGGAATGCCGCGAAGTGGATCGGCTCGGTATCCGCAATGACCCCGTCGAAGTCGAAGATCACGGCGCGCAGCATGTCACCACAATCGAAATGGGAAGGCCGTCAAGTTGGCCCGCGGATAGCGCGGGCCTGTTCACGTTCCGAGAGTCCGGCGGAAGATACGAGGGTCGGCGCATTATAGCACAGCATTGTGCGTTGACAGGGTCGCGCATGCGGCGAGACGGCAGGGCTGAGAGTCGGAGAATAACGCGCGCTCGTGAGGCGGAATCAGGGTTTCAGCCGCAGGCGACTTTCCGGGATCCAGCCCTTGGTGCCTTCCTCGGTCTTCACGACATACACCCAGGCGTTGTTCCGCCATTCGCCATCCAATACGGTCAGGGTTGAGCCTGGTCGAACCACGGGACCGGGTCGCGTCCCGGCGGCATCGAGCGACAACGTGACCGTTGCGCCGGAAACGCCGGGATCGGCCGTGACGGCGACCTGCTGCCCTTCGGCGAACAATGGGCTGGGCGGCGAGGCCGGAACCGCCATGGGGGACGGGAGGCCCGGTTCCGCGGCCGGAGGAGCCGGTGGAGCCGGCGTAGGCGCGGTCGGCCTCCGCGGCGGGACCGTGGCGGTCGGCGCAGGTGCGGGTTCGCCCAGCAGCGACCCAAGAAGGTCCATGACAATCTCCGGATCCATCGCCACATACGCGCCGCCCGCCACGAGTACGAGGAGCAGCACCCACAGGAGCGGGCGTCCGCCCGAACGTTTGGGCGGCTTGCGGTCCGCGGTCCCGCGGCCGGGGCCGTTCTCTTCTTCGAGCGCGTCTTCGAACTCCAGGTCCGGTTCGGGTTCGCGGGCGAAATGGATGTTCCAGTTGGGGGCGCCGGTCAGCGTGCCTGCGATCCCTGACAAGGCGAGCATCAACGACCTCCTTGGACCCTGATGGCGAGCCACGATCAAACTGGGCCAGTAGATAGCATTATCGACCGGCGGTGTCAATTTTGTTTCGGGAGGGAGATCTCTTGGCGCCCGATCGCGTACGCAGCGACCCTTAACGAAAGATTGCGCCGAGACGACGTGAGCGAGGCACGCCTCAGCAATATTGAATCTGCGCGCAGGAGAGCACCTGTTTCTCGCGGCTCCCGGATCGGAAGACCGTGATGCCTTTGCAGCCGAGCCGGTAGGCCAGCAGAAATGCGGACGCCACGTCGCGCTTGGTGGCCGTCGGCGGAAGGTTGATGGTTTTCGACACGCCGCTGTCGCTGTATTTCTGAAAGACCGCCTGCATGCGCACGTGGTGCTCCGGTGCGATGTCGTGCGCGGTGACGAAAAGCCGCCGCAGATCCGCGGGCAGGTCGGTCAGCTTGCGGATCGATTCGTTCGTCGCCACGCGGCGCAGCAGCCGGGCGGAATAGAGTCCGGCGGCGCGCAGGCGGCTGACGAACTCGGGATGGACCGTGATCAGCCGCACGTCTTCCATGACGGTGCGGACGAAACTGACGCCGTAGAGCGGTTCGATGCCGGGGGAGCAGTCGGCGATGATGCTGATGGTGCCGGTGGGGGCGATCGTCGTGGCGGTCGCATTCCGGAGGCGCCGGCCTTCGGACTCCCATCGGCTCCCCTTGAAGCTCGGAAACACCCCGCGCTCCTTCGCCAGATCGGCCGAGGCGGCGTGCGCGCGCGCCTGCACGAACCGCATGAGCGCTTCACCGGCCTTCAACGCGGCTTCGGTGTCATAGGGAATCCCGAGTTTGATCAGCAGGTCGGCGAACCCCATGATGCCCAACCCGATCTTCCGCGTGCTTTTCGTGATCGTCTCGATCTCGGGCAGGGGATAGCGGTTCATGTCGATCACGTTATCGAGGAAACGGACGGCGACGGGGATCACTTGCGCGAGGCGGTCGTAGTCGATCGACGGCGCGTTGGCCGGTCCTTTCACGAACCGGCCGACATTGATCGAGCCAAGCGTGCAGGATTCGTACGGCAGCAGCGGCTGCTCGCCGCAGTTGTGCACGAGGAATCCGTTGGCGTCGAAAGCATGAATGCCGGAGATCTGCGCGTCATAGACGTCCTCAATGCCGGCCTCAACGATATCCTTGACGCGCGCGATAAAGCGTTCTCGATTGAGTCGGCGCCGGTAAGTGCGAAGAAGGTTGGAAAGCTTAGCCGCTTTCTCTGTGTCAGAGAAACCGACGAGTTCTTGATAGCGGAGCAGATTATCTTTCGATACCGTCAGTTCATGCTGGCTCTGGGTCCGGTACTGCCTGCGTCCTCCCCTTCCGTCCGGCAGGTTCCGTGTCCCTTCCGGTCTGCGGTTTGCGTAGACGGTCGAGGCGATACCGAGACGCAACAGCATCCTTTGGACAGCTTGAAGTCGCGCCAGGTCTGTTTGCGAAAGGCGAACGCTCACGCCCTTGGCAAGCGTGCCTTGCACCGAGCCGTCCGTGTCAAAAAACGCTCTGAGAAAGCCTCTATAGAAATCACTGGAACCCTGTTCGACCAGTGAAGTCATGGCTGTGTTGCCCGGAGTCAACCCGCAGGAGACGGCGAAATCCCGAATGGCAGCCAGGACCAGACGGCTTTCTTGACGATCAGGAACGGCGATCCGACCGCGAAAGTCGCTCCTGTGGGGCAGGGTGGCGGCGCATCGCATCGCCTCGTTTCTGAGGCTGGCGACGCCCTTGCCGCTTGTGTGCCAGATCGAAAGAACAGCCTTATCTTCTTTCAGGACACCATCGCCGATGAGCAAACCCAGGAGATAACCCTGTTCGAAGGTAAAGCGTCCTTTCCATGTCGTGTTGGCCCGGTGATCGTTCAGGATCACCGAATCCCCTGGACGGAGGTCGCCGGTCCGGCACCAATCACTCTCGACGATGTGACGCGTCTTGCGTACGACTCGGCGAACGAGGTGATCCGCCGTCAGGCGAAGGCTGTAGCCCTCAACGGTGTTGAGCTGCACGACGGGCTTGGCGCCGGTTCGGAAAAAGCCCGCGTGACCCGACACATGAAATTCGCCGTTGACCTGAGTCACAAACGGGACACCGATGAGGTCCTTCACTTGCCGTGGGCCATCGAGAGTGTGAACCCAGGTGTCAGCCGTTACGCAGGGATTCGTCGCCTCGATCCGGCCGAGATGCGGCGTCGGGTTGGCGGCGTTGATCGTGTCCAGGAAGACCACCCCCGGCTCGCCCGTGCGCCACGCGGCCTCCGTCAGGCGATCGAAGACTTCCGTCGCCGACAGGCGTCCCGCCGGCCGGCCCGTACGCGGATTGATCACGGCATACGAACGCCGCTCCGTGAGTGCCTGCATGAAGGCGTCCGTGATTCCGACGGACAAGTTGAAGTTCGTCAGCTCCTTGGGATCTTCCTTGACCGCGATGAAGTCCAGAATGTCCGGATGATCGACGCGCAGAATGCCCATGTTCGCGCCGCGACGGGTGTTGTGACTGACGAATCCGTTGGCAATATACGTGTGATGGCCAGGAACGGAGAGATCGACCGTCGGGCACCGGTCCTCTTCGATGGTTTCGATCTGGTCGTAGAACTGGTCATGTTTGAGGAACCACCCCAGAGGGCTGTTCCGGATCTCCTCATGTTCCTCGGCCAGCGCGGCGAGGCGAGATCGAGTCAGATTCCTTGGCGACAACACCCCCGGCAAGTAGTGCTGAATGGCTCGGTAGAGGGTGGGATTGGCTCCGCGCGATTGCCGCATCGGCCCGGATCCGTGTCCGGGTCCGGCGTAGAGCGCTGCGAGGACGTGATGCTGGTTCGGGATGACGTCGTTGAATTCCCATGAAGGTCTGCGGGCTCCGGTCAGGAGCGAGGAACGGGCCGTATCGATGAAGCCGATCTGCCTCGCAAACTGCTCAAGACCCGCGAGCGTCTGAATGTGCAGGCGGTACAGCGGGTTTTTCCCGAACGCTCCCTGCCGCTGTGTCGTGACGCTCACGCGGCTGGGAATTCCCACCGACAACAGCAGTTGTTGGACGTCCTCGATCAACCCTTGCGACACTGATGAAAGAGACGGGCGCCCGTCTCTGGACACCGTTCCATCCGCCGTGAACAAGCCGCGTAAGAATCCGCAGGCCATCTGCCTGCCTTTGCGGAAGACGATTGCCGGAATCCTGGCGGTCAATGCGGAAGATTTCTCCACGCCGAGTTGTTTGAGCCAGGAGACCAGCGTGGTGGCGTTCAGATAATAGTTCGTGCTCCTGTCGTTCACTTTTTGTCGCGCCACAGGAGTGATACCGAAGAGTTCACGGCACGTATTCAACAGCCACGCGCGGATCTCCGGCTGGTCATCGCAAACCGTGACGATGAGGCGGCCGGTCGTGCCCTCGCGATTGTATCGGTTGAAGCTGCCGTCGCCGATGACAAAGCCGATGAATTCGCCGAGCCGTGCGGACGCTTCAGACGGAACGCTGACCGGGGAGGCATTATGATGAGGCGTGTGGTTCAGGGCGGGCAGGCGGTAGTCGTCGGGTTCGAGCATGTGGTCTTTCTGCAAGACTGCCCAATCACCCGGCCGGAGGTCCTTGAGCTGCCTCCACACGTAGCGGCCGTCTTCATCGATCACGCGAATGCGGTGTTCGAGAGTCGCGGACAGGCGATATCCCCTTCGCGTTCGGATACGGCGTACAGGAGCGACGCCGTGAACGTAGAATTCGTCGGAACGTCGGGATCCATCGTCAGTGGCGACGATCAAGCTTGTGGGATGCGGATGCCACGTATGTGGAGCGGCGTCCCCGGGACCGAGTTCGCAAATCGGCACCATGCCGCGGTTGGTGCTGACAAACGTGTCGGGAGCGACGCATCCCCCCTGCTTGATCACTTCCGTCGCCATGTTGAAAATCTTCATGAACGAGACCGGACCCGACGCGACGCCGCTGGTCGATGCGACGCGGTCGTGCCTGGGGCGCAGGTGGCTGAACGAAAACCCGGTGCCGCCGCCCGACTGGTGGATCAGCGCTTGATGCTTCACTGCGTCGAAAATGGATTCGAGCGAATCCTCGACCGGCAGGACGAAGCACGCGGACAGTTGCTGGAGATCCCGGCCGGCGTTCATGAGCGTGGGCGAGTTGGGTAGAAAGTCGAGTTGAGTGATGAGCCGGTAGAACTGCTCCGCGATCCGGCCGCGTTCCGCGCGGGCGGAGTACAGGTGTTCGGCTTCGGCGATGTTCTCCGCGACGCGCCGGAACATGTCCGCGGGCGATTCGATCGGCGCGCCGGCCGCGTTCTTGGCGAGGTACCGGCGGCGGAGCACCGTCAAGGCGTTGGCGGAAAGACGCGGAGCGCGGGAGCGAGTCTTGCTCATCGGGGCACCATCATCGCAATCGGTGATGGCCTATTATAAGTGATAGCTCCCAATCGCTACCACGCCAAATCTCCGACTCCCGTTCTCAGCGGAGAGTCCGCCTCCGAGGCGGCGAGGGCTTGCATCCGGGCGGCGTCTGCGGCAGAATCGCCCTCCCGCACCGGCGCCGCGATGAAGACCTACCGGGAAGAGCTGTGGTTCAAGACCGAGACGAGGCGGGCCTACATCAACATCACCCCGCAGGTCGAAGCGGCCGTCAAGAAAAGCGGCGTGCGGGAGGGTCTGGTCCTGGTCAATGCGATGCACATCACCGCTAGCGTGTACATCAACGACGACGAGCCGGGGCTGCTCAAAGACTACGACGATTTTCTGGAAAAACTGGCGCCGCAGGGCGCCCGCTATCGCCACAATGAGACCGGCGAGGACAACGGCGATGCGCACATCAAGCGCCAGGTGATGGGACGGGAAGTGGTGGTCGCCATCACGGACGGCCGGCTGGACTTCGGACCCTGGGAGCAGATTTTTTACGGCGAGTTCGACGGGCGGCGCCGGAAACGGGTCCTCATCAAGGTGATCGGCGAGTGAGCGGAGCGATGAGCCGTTCGACGCGGAGTCGCCCGTCGACCTGAAAAAAGTCAAGCGGGGAGAGTCGGAGCGAACGACGGAACGGGGAAGGCGCTTGCCACGGTTGCGAAAGTTTGGCAACATGACGCATCATACGCTGGATGACCGACCCGATTCAGCGGTGACGGTCTCAGGAGGGTACCATGTCTAGTTGGTCGCGGCCCGATCCGTTGACGCGCGATCTGATCCATCTCATCAACGCTCGCCGGCACGATCACGGCGACACGGACGCGGCGGTAGACACCTTGCAGGCGTTTTTGGAGCAGGGCCGGGAGCAGGATTTGCTCACCGTGCTGGCGGCGCTCGACGAAGACATGGCGGAGTGGTTGTTCGATTTGGTCGCTGAAGCCGCCTGCTCGGTCGTGCTCGACGGCGATCTCGACGAGAAGCCGGCCTATGCGGTGATGGCGGCGTTGGAACTGCCGCTGCAGGCGAATCTGACCCAGCCTCTCAGACTGAAAATCGACCCTGTGGCGACCGCCGACCTGCTACATCGGCATCTGCGCTTGCCGGCCGGAACCGTCGTGCGGGTCGAGCCCAGACTGCTGACCGATGCGACGCTGGAGTTGATGACGCTCCAGGCGCTCAATGAACATCTCGTCGCGCTCGCCGATTCTCAGCGGACGCAGCCGATTACCGCGCGCGTGCATCCCCCGGTCGAGAACACCGCATTCCTGATCTTCGAGCTGATCGGTTCTCCGGATCCGAGTCTGCCGGAGACGCTCGAAGAGCGCCACCGCCGCGCTCTGTTGGAAGGGTTGGTGGAACAATGTCCGGAGTTGGCCCTGGCGCCCCACATGCTCGAGGCGCCGGTGTATGCGGCCTATGCTATGTTCGACGCGCAAAACGCCGTGCGGCTGCATCGACTGGCGGACGAAACGGCGGCCGTATGGCGGGACCTCGATCCGGTCGTCCGCGCGCGGACGATCGTGCACCTGCATACCCAATGCGGGAACGGCGTGTACATGCCGGTCTGGACCGACCTCTTCGACCCCGAGCTTCCCGAAGACCACGGTCCGCTGTGGACCTCGCCGGACGTGTGGGTCTTCACCGCCGACTTGCCGATCGAGTGGCCGGGAGAAATGCTCACCAATCGTCTGCTCGCAGAAGGCTGCACGCGGTTCGAGAATCACATCGTCGAAGCACCGGAAAACTAGCCTTCCTGTGCAAGCAGCCAACAGCTCATAGCGAATAGCGGGCAGCGGGCGGCAGAGGTCGACGCTGCGTCGCCTCGACTGACTGTTAGCCGGACACTCCTCGCTCTTTTCTCAATCGCCGAGTCCGTTACCGTCCAGGTTGTCCACTGCCGCCCCCGCCGAACGATCCAAAACCTGAACTCGGTGGGAACGGCGCAACCGGCGCGACCGACTCGCGGGGCATCAGCGTGCCGTGCGGATTGAACGGCAGGATCGGCGCGGGCGTGAGGTTATTGGGCGGAGGCGGCGCGCCGAAATTGTAGATGGTCCCGGACCTGGTCTCTCCGCCGGGACTCGTGAATTGATACGTAGAGACCCCGCCGAAATCGTAGACCGTCCCCCGCGTGCCGTGACTGTCCTGATACAACTTGATCCCGCCGAGGTCATAGACGGTACCGGTCGTGCCGTCGCTGCCTTGAATGATCGTCATGTCGCCGGCCTGGACGGGGACGGTGGCGAGCAGGACCCAGAGAATGAGTCCGGCGGTCCGGGTGAGCTGCAGGTGTCTGTTCATGGCCGCTTCTCCTTGAAAAAGGGTACGAGCGACGGGAGCCCCGCCGTCTTGATGTATCATACTAAACGGAGGACCGGACCGGAGCGGCGTCAGCGGGCGCGGGCGCTACGCGAAAGCGGCTTTCTTAAGCGGACCGAGTAACTTCTCCGGCACCTTGAGCCCACCGCGGCCGACCCCGACGTCGATATCGGGCTTTGTCACGCCGTGAAAGTCACTGCCGCCGGTGACGAGCAGATCGAGGCGTTTGGCGATGTTGAGGTACTCGGCCGTCTGTTGCGCGGTGTGCGTACTGTAGTAGACTTCGATCCCTCCGAGCCCCTCGCCCTTCAGCTTGTCGCAGAGCCTGAACAGTCCTTCCGCCGACTCCTTGACCCAGGTCGGGTGCGCTAACACCGCCACGCCGCGCGCGGCTCTGATCCAGGCGATGGCTTCGGCCGGAGCGGGCAGATCGCGCGGCACATAGGCGGCCGCGCCTTCGGACAGATAACGGTCGAACGCCTCTTTGGCCGAGGCGACGTACCCTTTGCTCATGAGCACGCGGGCGATGTGCGGGCGGCCGACCGACTCGGTTCCCGCGAGGGCTCTGACCTCGTCATAGGTGACCGCGAGGCCGAGTTCGTTGAGCTTCTCGATGATGCGCGGGTTCCGGTCGTGGCGGCTGTTCCGCAGATTGGCCAGGCGGCGGTTCAACTCGGCGTCTTTCCAATCGATAAAGTAGCCGAGGATGTGCAATTCGCCGTCGCCGTAACGGGAGCTGATCTCGACGCCCGGGATGACCTCGATGCCGACGCGCTCACCGGCGTCCGTCGCTTCCGGAATCCCGTTCACGATGTCATGATCGGTGATCGCCAGCGCGGTCACGCCGGTTTTCCCGGCGAGCGCCAGCACGTCGGCCGGCGGCAAGCTGCCGTCCGAATGAGTCGTGTGGAGATGAAGGTCAATACGGCTCATGCGCCCCCTTGCCCGTCTTCTGCGCCACGAGTTGGGCGGTGAACGCGGCGTCCGCGCCGTGCCCGCCTTCGTGTTCGCCCTCGTCGTAGTACAGCACGCGCAGACGCGAGGTGAGGCGCAGCAGCTCGTTGTGCGCCAGGCAAAATTCCCAGCGCCGCGGGTGCCGATGGCGAAGGTAGTTGTCGATCAAAAAGGTCTCGTACACGAGCACGCCGTTCGGTTTCAGCGCGTCGAGCAAGGCGGGAAAGAGTGACCGATAGAGATAGAAGAAAACCACGATCACGTCGTACTCTCCCTTCGGAAATTCGGGCGTCCGGTCGTCCTTTTCCAGATCGACCGTTCGGACGGTCAGGTTCCGGAGGTTCCGCTGCCGAGCGGTCGCCGCGAGTGCGGCCAACGCCTGCTCGTCCCGGTCGATGGCCTCCACGTGGAATCCGTGCGAGGCCAGGAACAGGGCGTTCCGGCCGCGTCCGGCCGCCACATCGAGCGCCTTTCCTTTCGGCAATCGGTGAAGCTGCTGGACCAAGAACCTGGCCGGCGGCGGATCGGCCGCATGAAGCTGCTGAGCCGTTCGGCTCCGCTCTAAACGGATCCCGACCGACTCAGTGGAGAGTTTGAGCGGCGGAGCCAGCTTGCGGATCCAGATCCGGACACGCTCGGCGGGAAATTCCGCGAACAACATGCCGACGAGCCGTTCGGCCAGCGTCTCGAGGAGGCAGGAATCCTGACTCGTTCCGACCTCGACGATCCGTTCCGCGACCTGGGCATAGTCCACGGTATGGTCGATGTTGTCGGTGGCCGCCGCCGCTTCCGTCTGGTAATCCAGCTCCACATCGACGGCGATCGGCTGAGGCGTTTGCCGCTCCTCCGGGATGACTCCGCAATGTCCTTGAAATTCCAGGCGTTCGATGACGATACGACCAGCCATGCGAGCCATTCTCGTTGATCATTCAGAAAGGTGTCAAGCAACGGACTAGATACCCATCCGGATATCTTCGCGCTTGACTCCTCTTTTCAGCGGCTCCTATAATTCTCCACGCACTCGCAACGTCCTGATTCACCGAGGAAAATGGCTGAGTTTACGCACTTTAACGAGGCGGGACGAGCGCGGATGGTCGATGTGACCGGCAAGGATTCGACCGAACGGGTCGCCTCGGCGCAAGCGAAGGTCTGCCTCAAACCTGAGACGCTCGAAAAGATTCAGCGGGGCAAGATCGCCAAAGGAGACGTGCTGGCTGTGGCGCAGGTCGCCGGGGTCATGGGCGCCAAACGGACTCCCGATCTGATCCCCATGTGCCATCCGCTTCTGCTGACCAGCGTGGACATCTCGTTCAAGGAAGATCCGCAACCCGATCGGGACGGCCGGTGCGCGATCACGATCACCGCGACCGTCAAGACGACCGGTCAAACCGGAGTGGAGATGGAGGCGATGACCGCCGTCTCGGTGGCGGCGTTGACCATTTATGATATGTGCAAGGCCGTGGATCGCGGCATGAGTTTCAGCGATATCTGCCTGCTGTCGAAGGCCGGCGGGAAGTCGGGCGCGTATAGAAGGGAATGATGAATGAGGAATGTGGAATGAGGAATTCGATAAGCGATCAGGCCAGGTGGGAATTCCTCATCCCAATTCCTCATTCCCCAGTATCGGTTCGATGATCGTCGTCAAACTGTTCGGCATGACGAAGTCGCTCGCGAATAACCAAGGCGAGCTGTCGGTGGCGCCGGCGTCCGGCCGGCGGGTCAAGGATTTGATCGGGGCGCTGGACGCGCAGTATCCCCGGATCGGCGAGTTGATCCACAAAAAGAAAGTCTTGGTGTCAGTGAACCAAACCATCGCAAGCGAGGACACCGAAATCAACGAAGGCGACGAGGTGGCGTTGTTGCCGCCTTTCGCAGGTGGGGCACCCATGACACACGAGAGCGGAAACGGGTCGCCGCGCGGAGACGATGCCATGTTCGTCCGCGTGCAGCGCGACAATTTTTCAGTCGACGAAGAGATCGCCCGGGTGCGCAGCCGATCCACGCGTATCGGCGGCATCGCGATCTTTCTCGGCACCGCCCGAGATCGATCGAAAGGGCGGGATGTAAGCGGCATCACCTTCGAATACTACGAAGGGATGGCCCAGAAGAAGCTGCGCGAGATCCGCGAGCGGGCGCTCAAGGAGTTCGATGTCATCGACGTGCTCATTTTGCATCGGTACGGCGACATCGGAATCGGCGAGAACATCGTGCTGATCGTGGTCGGCGCCGAGCATCGCGCGGAGGCGTTCCGCGCCTGCAAGTGGGCGATCGACGAACTGAAACAGATCACCCCGATTTGGAAACTCGAACATACGCCGGAAGGCGAGGTCTGGGTCGAAGAGCATCCTTAGGACGTGAAGCGTGAGGCGGAAGGCGAACGAACAGCGAATCACGGACGACCACCACAACGCATGTCCGCTCATACTCCCATGACGGTCGGCGATGTCTTCGGCAGGCCGCTGAAGAGCCTGCGTCTTTCGGTCACCGACCGGTGCAACCTCCGCTGCAAATACTGCATGCCGGAGGAGGACTACACCTGGTTGCCCCGCGAAACCATCCTGAGTTTCGAGGAACTCTACGCGCTCACCGATGTGTTCACGGAACTCGGCGTGGACAAGGTACGGTTGACGGGGGGCGAGCCCCTGCTCCGGAAGGATCTGCCGATCTTCGTCCGGATGCTGACGCAGAACCGGCGTATCAAGGACATCGCGCTGACGACGAACGGCGTGCTGATGGCCGATCAGGCGGAAGCGCTGTACTATGCCGGCTTGCATCGCGTCACGGTCAGTCTGGATACGCTGCGTCCCGATCGGTTCCGCGCCTTGACCCGGCGAGACACCCACCGGCAAGTGCTGGAAGGGATCGATGCGGTGGTGCGGACCGGGTTCCAGAATCTGAAACTGGACACGGTGGCGATCAAGGGGTACAACGACGACGAGTTGGCGGACCTCATCGAGTACGGCAAACACGTCGGCGCTGAAGTCCGTTTCATCGAATACATGGATGTCGGGGGCGCGACCGACTGGTCCATGGAAAAGGTCCTCTCCCGCGCCGAAATCCTCGACCGGCTGACCCGCCGATACGGTCCCATCGAGCCCGTGATCGAGGAAAGCTCCGCGCCGGCCCAGCGCTTCACCCTGCCTGACGGCACGACGTTCGGGATCATCGCGTCGACGACCACGCCCTTCTGCGCGACCTGCGACCGGAGCCGGGTGACCGCGGACGGCCTGTGGTATCTCTGTCTGTATGCGAAGGACGGGATCGATCTGCGCGCCCCCCTCCGCGCCGGCGCCTCGCGGGATGATCTGATAGCGCTCATTCGCTCCGGCTGGCGGCATCGCAAGGATCGAGGCGCTGAGGAGCGCAAGGCCCTGGAGCAATTCGGGCTTCGGGAGGAGCGGTTGATCGAGATCGAGCGGCTTCGCGAGGACCCCCATCTTGAGATGCATGCCCGAGGGGGTTGACCCTGGTCCGCCCCGTTCCATTGACCGGACGGCGCCGTTCAGCCGCTTCCATACAATTCCTTTCCTTCATGCTGGACACCCAACTCCTCACAATTCTGGGTCTCGGCTTCGTGCTGGGGCTTCGCCATGCGCTGGATGCCGACCATCTGGCGGCCGTCTCCACCGTGTTGGCTCAGCGGCCGACTTTTAAGGCTTCCGGACTGATCGGATTCTGGTGGGGTCTGGGACATACCGTGACGCTGCTCGTGGTGGGCTGCGTCGTCATGGCGATGAATGTGACGATTTCCAGTCGCTTGGCGGAAGCCTGTGAGTTCGGAGTCGGAGCAATGCTGGTGGCACTTGGGGTATCGCTGGCGCTCAAGATGTTCCGTGAAGGGTGGCACCTGCACACCCACGAGCACGACGGCGAACGACACCTTCACTTCCACAGTCATCGATTCGGCGCCGATCACATTCACGCACACTGGCTGAAACATTCGCTTCAGCCGTTGCTGATCGGTATGGCCCACGGCCTGGCCGGCTCCGCCGCGCTCCTTCTGGCGGTGCTCGCCGCCGTACGCACCGTGGGCGAAGGAATGGCTTACATTCTCGTGTTCGGCGCCGGGTCCATTTTCGGGATGATGCTGGTGGGACTCGCGCTCAGCGTTCCTGTCGTCTGGTCGCTGTCCTTCGGTCGCCGGGCTTATTGGGCGGTGCAGGGACTTGCCAGCCTGGGGAGCATCGGTTTGGGAGTCGCCATGATGGTTCGTATCGGACTCGGCGGAGGGTCGTTGTAACGAAGCCGTAATCCAGCCCGGAGGCCCATCCGGCTCACCACAGCTTTCTTCGTGCGAAGTCGGAAAGGGTGTGATAATCTTCGACCCTGTGCGTGCGATGACGGGAGGAGGCCGCCAACGCGATGATCGGTCGACGGGGTGCCGCTCGTGAAGATCCGAGTGCTGGGGTGTCACGGTTCTGACCAGCTCTTGGATGGGGCGCGCGGACCGCTGCAGTGCGGGACCTGCGGGTTTCTAGTCAATGGAACCGTACTGGTCGACGCGGGCACCATCGGCTCGCAGCTCCGGTTGGTCGAGCAGAAGCAGATTCGTCACGTCCTGCTGTCTCATCTCCATTTCGACCATATCAAAGGATTGCCGACGCTCGCCGACAATTTGGTCGGCGAATCGGACGGTCCGGTAGGTGTCGCCGGCATCCCCGAAGTGCTCAAAGGGCTGGAAGCCCACATCTTCAACGGCGAGGTCTATCCCGACTTCTTCCGGTTGCCCGACCCTGAACGGCCGGTCTTCGTCTCGTGCCCGCTCACGGCCGGCAAGGAAGCCCGGCTGTCTGGTTTGACCGTGATTCCTGTTCCGGTGAACCATCTGGTGCCGACGGTCGGATTCGTGCTGACCGACGGCGAGACGACGGTGCTCTATAGCGGCGATACGTACCGGACGGACCAGCTTTGGCGTACGGCGGCGGGCTTTCCGACTCTGAAAGCGGCCTTCATCGAGACCTCTTTCCCGAACGAGATGGAGGAATTGGCCAGACTCACCAAGCATCTCACGCCTGCACTTCTGGCGGAGGAATTCCGTAAGATCGGCCGTTCGGATCTTGCGCTGTACGTGTACCACATGAAACCCCGGTTCAGGGATCGGATCATCCACGAACTCGGCGATCTGAATCTGCCGAATCTGACTGTCTTGGAAGAAGGGCAGGAGATCGTCGTCTAAGAGGTCAAGAGCCATGGCGTGGTTTAAAAAACAGAAATCGGCCGATACCGAAGGGCCGCGACGGGCGAAGGTCGCGGAGGGCATGTGGCTGAAGTGCAATCACTGCCGAGAAATCGTCTATCGCAAAGAAGTCGAACGCAACAACAAGGTCTGCCCCAAGTGCGATTACCATTTTCCCATTTCCGTCATGGAGCGTATCTCCCTCCTGGTGGACCTGGGGACATTCAAAGAGTGGGACGCGGAACTGGAGCCGCAGGATCCATTGGGGTTTCACGATACCCGCTCATACCGTGAACGGGTGAAGGCTCAGCAGGAAAAAACGGGCCGCAAGGACGCGATCGTGATCGGAGAAGGCTCGATCAACGGTAAGCGGGTGGCCCTGTGCGTCTTCGATTTCGGGTTTATGGGCGGCAGCATGGGCTCCGTGGTCGGGGAGAAGATTTGTCGCGCGGTCGATCGGGCGCTGGCCGCCCGCCTGTCGGTGATTATGGTCACGACGTCGGGCGGCGCGCGGATGCAGGAGGGCATTCTCTCGCTGATGCAGATGGCGAAAACCTCGGCGGCGATCGCGAAACTCGGCGAAGCCAAACTGCCGTTTATTTCGGTGCTGGCCGATCCGACGTTCGGCGGCGTGACGGCCAGCGTGGCGATGTTGGGCGATGTGATCATCGCGGAGCCGAAAGCTCTGATCGGGTTCGCCGGCCCTCGCGTCATCGAACAGACGATCAAACAGCAGTTGCCCGACCAGTTCCAGCGGGCCGAGTTCCTGTTGGAGCACGGCATGGTGGATATGATCGTCGAGCGCAAGCAACTGAAAGAAACGCTGAGCACGCTGGTGGCCCACTTTTAGCTTCGCACCCGCCCGCACCGAGCCGATCGCGATGTCCTACGAATCCGTTGTCGAGTTTCTCTACGGCCTCCAGAAGCACGGGATCAAACTTGGGCTGGAGAACATGCGTCTGTTGGCGGCCCGCTTGGGTGAGCCGCAGCGGCGGTACCGTACGCTGCATATCGGAGGGACCAACGGCAAGGGTTCGACCGCGGCCGTCGCCGCAGCGATCCTGCAGGCGGCGGGGTACCGCGTCGGCCTCTACACGTCGCCCCATCTGGTCGATTTTCGCGAACGCATCCGCGTCAACGGCGAGCTGATCGGAGAAGCGCAGGTGGCGGAGTTGACCGAGCGCATCCGCGAACTCGTCCAAGCCGATTGCTCCCCGACCTTCTTCGAGTTCACCACCGCGATGGCATTTCAACACTTCGCCGATGCCGAGGTGGACGTGGCCGTGCTGGAAGTGGGTATGGGAGGCCGGTACGACGCCACCAATATCGTCGAGCCGCTGGTCACGGTCATCACCACGGTCGCGCTGGATCACGAAGAGTACCTCGGCCGTACGGTGGACGCGATCGCGTCGGAAAAGGCCGGCATCGTCAAGCCGGGCGTCCCGCTGATCGTCGGTTCGGTGCCCGCGGAGGCCTTCACGGTCATCGAGGCCGTTGCGTCGCAACACCGGGCTTCCATTGCACGGCTGAATCGTGATTTTAAGGTCGAAGGAGAGAACCCGGCGAGCTTTCGGTACGAAGGGGTGGCGTCCCGCTATGATCAGCTTTCCTGCCCGCTGGAAGGACGTCATCAACTGGACAACGCCGCTTGCGCGCTGGCGATGATTGAAGCGGCCGGCGTCCGCGGATTGCCGGTTTCGGAGCCGGAGATTCGTGCCGGTCTCAGGTCCGTGCGATGGGAGGGGCGGTTGGAGGTGATCGAGCGGGAGCCGACCGTCTTGGTGGACGGCGCGCATAACCCGTCGGCGGCCGAGGCGGTTGCCGAGTACTTGAGCCGGTATCGCCGCCAGTATCCGGGTTCGCGGGTGATCCTGGTGCTCGGCATGATGCGGGACAAAGATCACCGCGGCTTTCTAGCCAGGCTGCTTCCGGTTGTGGACGAGGTCGTGTTGACCCAAGCGGACATCGCCCGAGCGGCCCGCGCCGAGGATCTCCGTCTCTCGCTTGCCGACCTGATTCCCTCCGCCCATGCGGTTCCGCAGGCCGCCGACGCGCTGGCGCTGGCCAAGCGCTTGGCCGCTCCGTCCGATCTGATCTGCGTCACCGGTTCCCTGATGCTGGTGGGCGATATCAAGGCCCTCTTGCGCGGCTGTTGGCTCTCGCCTCTCCGGGGTTGAGATGGGTCGACGGCCCGGGTCGGTCAGCGGGTGGGCGTGCTGTGCGCTGACAGGGGTTCTGATGGGTTGGGTTTCGCTCGCGTGGGGTGCGGGCGGACCGGCCAAACCGGCGACCGCAACCGCGACTCCCGCCGCCGCACAACCGATCGAGATCACCGCCAACCGTATCGACTATCTGAAAGAGCTGGAAACGTACGAAGCCGACGGGTCCGTAGTCATTGTCCAAGGCGCAGTCCGCCTGACGGCCGATCATGTGACCGTCAGAATGCTGCCTGGCATCCTGATCGCGACAGGCCATGCGCATTTGTCCGATCCGAAGGCGGACGTATGGGCCGAGCGGCTGGAGCTGAACGTCAATACCGAGGCGGGAGTCGTCATCAACGGTCAGGTTTATCTGCGGCCGACCAATACGTTCGTGACGGGTCGTCTGCTCCAGCGCTTCTCGGAAGATCATTATCGAGCCAAAAATGGATCGTTCACCAACTGCGATGCCATGGAGGGAGCGGTTCCCGCCTGGCGTTTCACGTTCGATGATGTCGACGTCAACGCCGGGGAAAGCGTGGCACTCAAAGGCGCGTGGCTGTGCGTCAATGACGTGCCGGTCGTGCCGATCCCGACCCTCACATACCCGCTCAGCACCCGCAAGAGCGGGTTTCTGATCCCCAATGTCGGATACGACAATCGCTTCGGAGCGAGCCTCCGGCAGAGCTACTTTTGGGCCATCAACCCCAGCCAAGACTTGACCCTCTCGCCGCAGTACTACAGCGATCTCGGATATGGCGGCGACCTCGAATATCGGTACGTGCTGGATCGCAAATCGCGGGGCCAGTGGCTGATCAGTGCGCTGCAACAGCAGACGTTGCCCAACGTCGCCGGGGTCAGTCCGGTGGGGGCGGACGTCAAGCGAACACGGGCGTTGATCAGCGGGACTCACGTCCAGCAGGTCAATCCCGACCTGCTCATTCGCGCCCAGGCGTTTCTCGTAACGGACCCCGATTATCTGCAACAACTCAGCAATTCCGGCGCCCAACGGGCGTTGCCCAGCGGGGAATCCAATCTGCTCGGCAGTCAGCGTGTGCCCTACGGCAATCTCTATCTGCTCGGCCAATACCTCCAGCCTCTGCAATCGGGCGGCAGCGACACCTTCCAGCGGCTTCCGGAGTTCGGCTACACGGCGTCCAACTTTTCGCCGTTCGGCGGTCCGGTGCTCCTCGGGATGGACACGAACTTCGTGAACTTCTATCGCGACCAGGGCTTCACACAGAATCGTGTGGATATCATGCCCAGCTTGTCCACGGAGACGCTCGGCATCGGCCATGTCATCGGCCTGAAGCCGCGACTCAAAGTGCGGGAGGTCTATTACACGCGCGGCGTACGCACGGAAGAATCGGTGCATCGCGAGACGTTGTGGGCTGCACTGGAGGCGACCTCCAAGCTGGCGCGCCGGTTCCGGACGAGCGACGGTGGAGCATTCCTGCACACGATCGAACCCGGCGTGATCTATGAATACGTGCCGCCGACCGATCAATCGCGGATTACGCAGATCGATCAGGTGGACGATTTGCCGAAGAAAAGCCTGCTGACCTATTCGCTGCGGAGCCGGCTCCTCGAGCATGAGGCACGAGGGGGTAGTTTCAACTGGTTGGACTTGACGCTGGCGCAAAGCTACCGCGTCGGCGCCGTCCAGACTCGGGCCAGGGATTTTACGCCCGGCGTGTTGCCGGAGTTCGGGTCCGTGACCCAGCCGCTTGTGCCGGCCACGGTGGCGATCGACGGAAAGAAGTTTTCCGATGTGTGGCTGAGAGCGGTGATCGGAAACACGACTCCCCAGGTCGTGCCTGCGTCCGGGCAGGCGTTCGCCAAAGGCGGGTCCGCCGGGATCGAACAGCTTCCGGCATTGAACACGTACCTCGTGGTTGACGCCTTCTTCGATCCGTACCGTGGAACCATGAGCCAGTGGAACACGGATCTCCGCTTCCAGCGGCAGAACCTGTGGTATGTGGAAATCGGGCAGCGTCATACCCGTGACGGTAACCGCGTGCGGCGCGGAGACATCTGGAATCCGATCTCGTTCAACGAAGTGTTTGCGCCGACGCCGGAGATTCAGTTCGTGACTGCAGGAGGCGCGTTCCGGACACCGTGGGGGTGGACCGTCGGAGCTAAGGGGTACTATGACGTCAAGAACGGTCGGAGCCCGGAGTACGACGTGGTCGCTCTGTATCAGAATCCGTGCAAGTGCTGGTCGCTGGGGTTGTACTATCTGCAATTCCCCGACCGGGCGCAGTACAATTTCATGTTGAGTCTGACCGGCGTGGGTTGGACCGAAAACTTCGGTACCGCGGTCTTGCGCACGATCCTCAGCCCACTGTTGATGGGCGAACGCGGCCTGCCTTGGGCTTCCCCCGGCGGTCCCTATGGCCGGCCGCAGCCGGCACCGTCGGTGCCGGGCGGAGCTTAGTCTTGAAGACACGGGACCGTTGCGTTCCCATCGGGTTCGGTCGATTCGGCTTGTATCGCATGGCTTCGACCTGGAGGTGTCTCATGCAGAGGATGATTCGTCCAGACTCGTCTCTGATCCGGTTCGGCCTGACAACTCTGGCGGCGGCTGCGCTGCAGATAGCCGGAATCCAGGCCGATCCTGCATATGGAGCGTCAGACCCGTCGGCCGGTTACCTGCATCGCGCAAAGGTGTTTCTCGCTGCGGGCGACTATAAACGGGCGATCGAGGCCTGCCAGCGGGAGGTCGATGCGCATCCTTCGGCGGAGAGCTACGTCTATCTGACGTACGTGTACCATGCGCTGGACGGGTATCTGGATCATCTCGCCAAGACCGATCGGTGGGTGGCGGTCGAGCATCTTTTCCTCAATCTGGCGACCGGCCGGCCGGAAGATCTGGTCGATCCGCCGGACGTGTTGGCCAGGATCGCCAAAGAAATCATTCAGAGCGCAGTGCAGCGTCAATCGGACATCAGCGCGGCGATGGCGACCAGGTTGGACAAAGCGGTCACCGAGCGTCTGTGGAAGCAGCAGACGGCGTGGCGGGCGGCCAGACCCGATGATTGGTGGTTCGGTGTGCCGGATGGATGGGGATGGTGACGGCTGACACAACGTGCGTGTTGTGAAACAGGCCAAGGTGTCTCCTTGCCGGCAAGAGATTCCGCGCTGGCGTTGACAGTCCAAAGAAGCGTGGTATACGATGCGCGGGCACGTTTTCGTGACCCGTTCGACATGTTAACGTTTGTGCTGAACGCGAAGGAGGAGCATCCGTGGGTGGTGATGTCTTGAAAGTCGATGATGCGACATGGGAGACCGAGGTCATCAAGGCGCCGGAGTTGGTCATGGTGGATTTTTGGGCGGTGTGGTGCGGTCCTTGTCAGATGGTCGCGCCCATCGTCGACGAACTGGCCAAGGAATATGCCGGCAAGCTCAAAGTCAGAAAACTGAACACCGACGAAAATCCTGAGATCGCAGGACGCTATCAAATCATGAGCATTCCGACCATTCTGTTTTTCAAGAACGGGCAGCCGGTCGAGAAACTCGTCGGAGCGAGACCCAAGCGGCAGTTCAAGGAAGTGATCGATTCGTTGCTCGCCCAACATTCGGGCACAGCGTAAGGGCTCCGTCCATGTCCCGCAGCCATGCTCACCGAGCTGCGCATCTCCAATTTTGCGGTCGTTGAGCAGCTCGATCTCCAGTTCGCCGAGGGTTTTACGGTCCTCACCGGCGAGACGGGCGCGGGAAAATCCATCCTCATCGACGCGATCGGCTTGTTGATCGGGGGGCGCGCGTCCGCCGATCAGATACGGGCCGGGGCTGAAGACGCCCACATCGAGGCGGCGTTTCGCCTTGATCCGACTTCTCCCGTCTTGAAAATGTTCCGTGACGCCGGCGTGCTGGGCTCCCAGGAGACCGAGTTGATTGTCCGGCGCATCCTCTCGCGTTCCGGCCGAAACCGCGCGTACCTCAACGGCAGCCTGACCCCTCTCCATCTCCTCGAATCGCTCGCCGGTACGGTTATCGACATTCACGGCCAACATGACCAGCAGTCGCTCTTGTCCGCACAGGCGCAACTGGACACGCTCGATGCGTTCGGCCGTCTCGGAGGGCTGCGCGACGAGTATACGGCGGTCTACGAGCGGTGGCTGGCGAACCGACGAACGCTTGAGGAAGCCGATCGTCTGTCGACGGAACGGGTCCAGCGGGAAGACTTCCTCCGGTTTCAGTCTCGGGAAATCGAAGAGGCGGCGATTCAACCGGGGGAAGAAGAACGTTTGCAGGCCGAGCGCCGACGATTGGTGCATGCGCGGCGCCTCGCAGAACTGACGCAGACGGCCTATGAGCTGCTGTACGCCGGGGACCAAGCTGTGCTCAACCATCTCTCGACGGTCGAGAAATGCCTCCGACAACTTCACGAGATCGACCATGAGACTGCTGCGTGGGCTGCGGCGTGCGGTCAAACCGCCTTGCAACTGAGAGACCTCGCGGCGTCCCTTCGCGAATATCAGGACCGATTGGAGCAGGACCCCGATCAGTTGGAGCGAGTCGAAGAACGGCTGGACCGTCTGCAGCGGCTGAAGAAAAAATACGGCGGGAGCGTTGAAGGCGTGCTGGCCTACGCCGCTCAACTGAGGCGACAGCTCGAAGAACTCGGCGGCTCTCAGGTTCGCGTCGCCGAGTTGCGGGCGTCGATCGAAGAAGACGTCCGCCGCCTCGACGCGCTCGCGTCACAGCTTTCCAAGGGCCGCGCGAGGGCGGCGAAACGCATGCAGGAACGGGTATCGGAAGAACTGGCCGCTTTGCGCATGGATCAAACTCGGTTCGAGATTCGGGTCAGGATCGGCGCCGGCGATGAGGCGTTCTCGCCGACGGGGCGCGATGGTGTCGAGTATCTGTTGTCGGCGAATCGCGGCGAGCCGCTTCAGCCGCTCACCCGCGTCGCTTCGGGCGGGGAATTGTCGCGGGTGATGCTCGCAATCAAGACGGTCCTGGCGGAAACGGACCGGGTGCCTGTGCTCATCTTCGATGAAATCGATTCCGGGATCGGCGGAGCGGTGGCGGCCGTGATGGGACAGCGGTTGCGGGCGCTGGGCGCCTATCATCAAGTGCTGTGCGTCACTCATCTGCCTCAAGTCGCCTCGCAGGCCGAGCACCATCTGTTGGTGGAAAAGAGCGTGAAGCAAAACCGGACGAGCACTTCGGTGAAGAAGCTTGATCAGCACGCCAGACAGGACGAGGTGGCCAGGATGCTCGGCGGTCTTACCATCACGAAGAAGGTGCGGGAGACGGCGGCCGAAATGATCGACAGCGTGAAAGAAACGAGAGAAACCGGTCCGAGCTAGGGTTCCGGTGTCGCGGTGGGCATGGCCGCGATGGCGAGGGCGGGAAGCGAGGCTTTGCATTCGTTGACGACTCGGACGAACACTTCCGTCAGGATCGGATCGAAGCGAGTCTCCGCTTCCAGCGAGATCCGGCGGATAGCCTCCTCGATGGACGCGGTCGGCCGCGCAGGCGATTCGGCTGTGAGATGGTCGAACGTTTGGGCGATCGCGACGATCCGAGCGAGAAGAGGGATTCCTTCGCCTTGGAGACCATGAGGATAGCCGGAACCGTCATACCGTTCGTGATGATAGGCGATGATCTGGGTGACTTCCGCTGAAAAACCGAGCGGCAGCATCATGCGCGCCCCGATCTCGGGGTGGCGTTTGAGGCTCTCAGCTTCGCCGGGGCCGCTATGGCCGAATGTGTATGGATCAAGGGCGATTCTCCCGATATCGTGTAAAAACGCTCCCAGCGCCAGGGATTTCTGCTCCGCCACGGTGAGGTTGAGACGGTTGGCCAACAGCGTCGAATAGAAGCTGACCCGGCTGCAGTGGTTCAGCAATTGCCGGTCTTTGGCCTCCAGCAGATCAGAAAGCAAGGGCAGCAGTTCGGCCGGGTCATTTGTCGTCGGTCCTTCCCGCGGTGACTTCCCACCGGCGAAGTATTGGCGTTTCAGGTCAACCCAGGTATTGTCGCAGTCCTGCTCGGTCCCCCAGGCCGTTCCGGCGTTCTTGAGGAAACGACGCAGAAAGTCGAGCCGCTGTTTCTTCTCCAAGGTTTGATTGATCAGCGTGATCAATTCGGTCACGTTAAACGGCTTCAGCAGATAACCGGCCGCGCCATGGCGTATGCCCTCCATCGCCGATTTCAGGCTTCCGTAGCCGGTGATGATGATGACCTCCACATCAGCATGCTCGTGTTTGATGTCTTGGAGCAGGTCGATGCCTTGGCGATCAGGCAACTTCTGGTCAAGCGTGATCAGATCGATGTGGTGTTCTTTGAGCACACGCAGCGCCGCGTGCGCGTTTTCGGCGGCATGGATCTCAAAAAAGGGACGGAGGATGACTCTCAGCGCATCGCGGGGACCGGCCTCGTCGTCCACGACGAGAATCGAGGGTTTAGGGGGAGGGGACGTTGAGCCAGGTGACGTGTTCATCGGTCTACAGTTCGTCGATCTGCTCAGAAACGAAGCAATTTATATGCCTTATCAAAGGCTTGTGAGGGGCACCGCAAGGTGCAGTGGGGATGAACACGACGCATCTATATGTAGTCGGAAGGTGGCTGTCAGGCTCTCTCTACAAGTCACTATCTAGGTGAAGATCGCGCGAGAATCGCTCACAACTGTCCGTCACTGTGTCATTCTTGCACTAACTGCACGGGCTCGCTGCCCGTCGAACTGTCCGGTCTGCTGATCCCTAAAGTATCCATCCGGTATTTCAGCATGCGTCGGCTGATGCCCAACAGATTGGCGGCGTGCGTCTGCACGTAGTTGGTGCGCTTGAGGGCGTCCAAAATGATCTCTCGCTCGAACTCCATCACGGCTTTTTCGAGAGACAGGCGGCCGGCCAAGGTGTCTTCGCGCAACGACGACGAGCGGCTGTCGCTCCGCAGCGAGTTGGGCAGGTGTTCCGGAAGGATCGTGGCGCCTTGCGACCACAGCAGCGCCTGTTCGACGACGTTTTCCAGCTCGCGGACGTTGCCCGGCCAGGGATATCGAGACAAAAGCTCGATGGCTTCTTTGGAGAACTCCTGGTGGGGTCGCTTCTCCTCTTCGATTCGCTTGTCCAGGAAATGCTTGGCAAGAAGCGGGATATCCTCTCCGCGTTCCCGCAGCGGGGGCAGATACAGCGAAATGACGTTGATGCGGTAATACAGATCTTCGCGAAACGTGCCGCGGCGGACCAGATCGTCCAGATTTTTATTGGTGGCCGCGATGATGCGCACATCCACCTTGATGGGTTGGATGCCGCCGATGCGGGTGAACTCTCGTTCCTGCAGCACACGCAGGAGTTTGGCCTGGGTCATGGGACTCAGGTCGCCGATCTCATCGAGAAACAGGCTGCCGCTGTTCGCCAACTCGAATTGGCCGACGCGGCGGGCGGTCGCGTCGGTGAACGAGCCTTTCTCGTGGCCGAACAGCTCGCTCTCGATCAGCGTTTCCGGGAGGGCGGCGCAGTTCAGCGCGATGAACGGCCGGTCGCGGCGTGAGCTGTTGTAATGGAGCGCCCGCGCCACCAGTTCTTTGCCCGTCCCGCTCTCGCCCGTGATCAATACCGTAGTGCGGCTGTCCGCCACCTGTTCGATCTTGGCGTAGATCTCCTGCATGGCGGGGCTTTTCCCGATGAGGTTGTGGAATGCGTACCGGTTCACTACCTGGGCGCGGAGGTAGCGGACTTCTCGTTCAAGGTCGTGCGACTCGAGCGTGCGGGCGACGACGATGCGAAGTTCCTCGACGTCGAACGGTTTCGAGAGGTAATCCGCTGCGCCGAGCTTCATCGCGTCCACGGCGGTCTTCACCGATTTGGTCCCGGTCAGCATGATGACGGGGATCGAGCGGTCCTCCGCCCGCATGGCCTGCAGCACAGTCAGCCCGTCGGTTCCCGGCATGATCACGTCCAGGAGTACCAGATTGGGCGATTCGCGCCGGAACAGATCCAGTCCTTCCTGAGCGTCCGCCGCCGTGATGACGTCATAGGTGGGTTCCAGGACCATCTTCAGCGAAGCCCGAACCCGCGGTTCGTCGTCGATCAGCAAAACCCGTTTCTTCATGTGTCTCCAGACGTATGGCCGGCGTGAGGACGAATGGCCGCGGGCATGTTCACGTAAAACGTCGTGCCGACCCCCTCTTTGCTCGAGACTTGGATGTTCCCATGGTGCTCTTGGATAATCTGATGCGCGATCGTCAGCCCCAAGCCGGTCCCTTCGTGCTCGCCGCTGTGGTGCTTCGTGGTAAAGAAGGGATCAAAGATGTGTTCCAGGTTGCTCTCCGGAATTCCGGGCCCCGTGTCCTCGACCTCGATCTGCACCCAGACCTCTCCGGAAGGTTTGATGAGCCGATGCGTGCGCACCTTCAAAGAGCCGCCGCATTCGCTCATCGCGTCCATCGCGTTGAGCAGGAGATTCAAAATGACTTGCTTGATCTGTTGGCGGTCCAGCATGACCCGGGGAAGGTCCGAGGCCAGCTCTCTTTCGATCGTGATGCCGCAGCTGTCCGCTTTCACCTCGACGAAGTACAAACAGGAGGAGACGATTTCATTGAGGTCTTCCTCCGTCAGCTTGGGTTCCATGTAACGGGCGTAATCCAGGATTTCTTGGATTAACCGCTCGATGCGATGGACGTCGTCGATGACTACCTTGCTGAATTCGCTGATGAATTCCGGGTCGTCTTTGCGCTCAGGCGCGAGCTGAATGAAGGTCTTGATCGAAGTCAAGGGGTTTCGGATCTCATGGGCGAATCCTCCGGCGATGGTCTCCAGCGAACGGAGGCGATCGGTGCGTCGCATCAAGGTTTGAGACCGCCGCAGATCCTCGTACAGCAGGGCATTGTCCAGCGCGTTTGCGGCGGTCTGCGCGAGGGCCATGAGCAGGTCCGCCTGATCCACAATCGCAAAGTCGTTGTCCGGGCCTCTCCCCATGAGACAAAAAGCGATCAGACGGTTTTTGGTGATCAGCGGAACGCAGACGTCCGCGCGCCAACTTTCCAGAGTCGCCAGCACACCGGGACCGAGTGTCCCCCCGCGCTTTTCCGCGTCGACGCCCGCGCGCACTACGGGCGATTGGTGGCGGGACAGAAACGCAGGGATCTGATGGTGCGCGGGGATACCCGAAGGGAGCGCGGTGTCAGGGGCGAATCCGCGGGAACAGGCCAGATGGTAGACGTCCTTCTCCTTGTCGAGCAGAAACAGCGCCGCATGCGGAACTTGGAGCAATTGGGACAGTCCCGTCAAAATCCGCTCGCCGAGAACGCTCAGTTCGGCGATCGTTCCCATGTCCCTGCTGAAATCCGTGATGATTTTCAAAGCGTCAGGCGTCGGAACGACCTGAGTCTTCCGTGTCATACTATCTTTCAGACTCAACCTGTAGTCGCGGCTTTCCAAGACAGGCGAATCGCTGTGTAACGCGCCGTCGGGGTGTTAGAACGTGTTCAATCAGAAGCGGGAAGTCAATTGCGGCAGAAGTATACACCCGGTGTAAGAATTCAGCCAGAGGAATTCGGCTTTTCAACCAGCCCGATGCATGCGTTGCCGGCGAAGGCGGTGTAGATGCGCGGGCGGACGGCGCCGCTCAATCTGAGCAAGCGGGCCAAGTCGTTCGGATCGAAGCTGTGGATTCGGCCTTCCCGGAGCGCCTGTCGCAGGCGGCCGAGATAGCGCAGCAATTCTCGGTCCTGTGAGTGTCCCCGGTACATCATGGAGAGGTCGGTATCCGGTGTCCAGGTCGTGATCAGCAATGTTCCGCGGGGCGCCAACACGCGCAACAGCTCGCAGAGTGTGTAGAGCGGGTTCTGTACGTAACCAAGCGCGAAGAGACAGACCACCCGGCTGAATCGGCCGTCCTGAAAAGGCAAGGGGCTGTTCCAGTCCGCGCACAACCAGGAGGTCTGTAAAGGGGGGGCGGGTGCCAGCGCGCCGGCGAATTTGGCGTTCAGGTCGGCCAGCGTCTCGTTTGCGGTCAGACCGGCCCGCGTGACGAAGTCGGCCTGGCTGTCCAAGCCGACGTACCGCACGGCTCGGGTGAGCGTCTTGGGTTTGTGTTGCGAGCGATAGGCCTGGTTGATCAAGAGCAAGCGGGCGAAATCGCCATGTCCGCACCCGACCTCTAAAATCGGCTCGCGGTCCTCGAATTCCCCGAGCAAGCGGTGGAGATGATCCAACAGACGCCAGTGCTCGGGGTGTTGTTCGTGCTGTCGGACGTGCTGCACGTGGGCTCGCCACAAAGCCAGCGCGTCCGCCGTGGACATGTCATAGTGAAGCTTGAGCCGCTCCTGTTCGATACGGCGCTGAAAATCGGTCTCCCGCTCGACCGGTTCAAGAACGGTCCGCAGGGTGTCCCGATAGCGGAGCTTCTTACGGCACTGCGTGACCAGTTCGCGGAAAAGCGGAAGGGACGGGCCCTCGGCTCTGCGAGCCGGGAGGAAGACCTCCGGTTTCAGGCGGATCACCTCTCCGCGCGCGCCCAGCGCCGCAAGTACGCGCTGAAACGAATCCCGGCGGATCCCATCCTGTGTTGTGTCCGAAGGTTCGCTGATGTGTGGCGTCAGGAATAGGACCGTGGCGCGGACCCGCTCGGCGTCCTGAACGGCCGAAGCGACGTCCACAAAGCTTCCCGTGACCGCATCCTGGAGCCAATGGTCCGTGTTGACGTTGAGCCCCCAAATGGGTTCGAGCCCTCGCCGTTCCCCTTGCAGATAGGCCTCGACCAGATCCTGTCGATGCTCAACGGCGATAGCATGCCTGACGTCCAAGACTCCGTTCAGCATAATCAACAGGGCGATCCGGTGGTCGCGCGCGGCGACTTTCAGCGCGGCGCGACCGTCGAGATCCGGGGCGATCACGGCGATCGGCGCGGCCGGCCAGGTCTGTGCGGCGAAATCCAATACGCCCAGCAGATCCAATTGCATGTCGGTGAGCGTCGTGTGCTCCAAAATGCCGTCGCTTTCGCCGATGTGGTTGGAGTGATCGAAGCGCAGCGTCTGAAACCCGTTGCCGGCCAAGTACTGGGCGAGGACCAGGTGGTCCGTTTTCGTCCGGCCGTAGCCCGGCGCAATGATGACCAGAGGCGTGCCGGGGCCGAGCGGGTCGCGTGGCAGGTCATGATAGAGGGCGAGACGCCGTCCCCGTGCGTTCCGGCACTCGCGCAGGGTATGCACGACCTTCGTTCGCTCCAAGCCGTCTTCGATTTGCAGGGGAGAGGTGAGCAGGCGGGCGATCAGACGGTTGATCTCCCGCTCCGTCCGTTCCTCTAGTGAACGGAAGCGGAGTCCCACGCGCAGGGCGCTCTCGGAAGGGCCGGGCCATAAGTCCTTCGGTGCGCTCGGATCCGGGGCCGTCCAGATGACGTCTCCGGTCACGACGGATTCGGCACCCGGAGACGGCGTGGACGGTGTCGCGAGAGACAGACGGAGCGTCAAGCGAGGCGCCAACATATCGGGGCGCGCGTTGACTTGGAGACACGCGCCCCCACGACTGACGTTCACGGTCAAGCCGATGTGCCGACCGCGGCCGGACGACGGCTCGGAAGGTTCGACGCGGACGGGCAGCGTCAGTTTCGCCCGGATTTCGAGCCGCCGGTCGGCGAACGAACTTTCGATGCTCTCGAAAGGCCGCTGTAAGCCGGTCTGGCGATCCGGGGGATAGGCAAGGGGAACGAGCCCTTCGATCGAGAGCGGAAAGGCTTGCTCGCGAACCGCATCCAGCAGCGAAGCCAGGACCTGACTTTCTGTGTCGCCGAGGGAGGAAAATTCGACGGCAAGTGCAGTGGACCACGGAGCCGCTGTGGCGCGCAAGGCGTCGACTCCGCCTCGTTCTCGGACCGTGCCATGGAGCTCTAACGTTCCGCCCGCGCTTCTGAGGGTCAGGTAGATGGGCTGGCCGTCGACGGCGGGGAGGCGATCTGCAAACGTCAGATAGGCGCCGCCGAGACTCATGTTGAGCGCGGTGCCGTTCCAGGTGGATCCCTCGACGGTCAGGCTGGACTCGATATGCGTCGATACACGCGGCCAGCGCCGACGTTCGGCTGCGGCGACGGTCGGCCGTTGTTCTGCCGGCGGCTCGACTCGTGGCGGCACGGCTTCCTTCCGCTCCCGCTCCGTTTCGGGCGGGAGGGGGACGGCCGCCGCGAGTTCTTCCCTGACCTGTGCGGCCTGAGAGGCGTGAGCCGCTATGGCTTCCAACTGACGTTCGAGCTGGAGCGCCCGGATCGCGCTCAACAACTGTTGGGAATTCGTCTGGAGGGCCGTGAGCGGATCGTGAAGATCGCGGGAGGCCTTGATGAGCAGCCGACCGATCTCCAGCAGTCGGTCCGTTTGTCGTAGTTGGCTCTGGAGGCGATGGACCGTCTCTTCCTGCTGCCGGCGCCCGGTTACATCCCGCAAGATGCCGAGCGTTCCCATGAAGCGGCGCTGGGAGTCGTATAAGCCCTTGGCGTGGAGTTCGACCTCCACGCCGTGTTCATCACGGCCCGTTCCGGCTTTGGGCAAAAGGCGTAAGAGAACTTGCCTGCTGGATCGGGCTCCGCTGCGGCGCTCGTTGAAACGATGTTCGGCCGCCTGCCGCTGGTCTGGATGAACGATCTTCGTAAAGTGTGCGCCGGCCAATTCTTCGGGCGCGTATCCCAAGAGTGACGACACATGGGAGCTGACGTACACGAACCGCCCTTCGGAGTCCAATTCGTACACCGTGTCGGGCGACGTTTCGACGAGACGGAGGTAACGTTCGTGGGTCAGATCGAGCTTCGCGCTCAACTCACGTTTTTTCACCGCTTCCCCGGTAACGATGATGAGTTCGGTGAGAAAGGCCGGAGAGTTCTTGAAGAGATAGAAGTCCGCACCGCCGCGGATGACTTGAAGGAACGTGTCGGAGTCGGTGTGTTCGCTCTGAACGATGATGGCGGCCTGCGGCGCGCGCCTCCGCAACTCCGGCAGAATCGTGATCCCGCTCCTGGGGGACAGGTTCTCTTCCACCAAAATGACGTGCCAGCTTTGCTTGGAGGCCCATTCGACCGCCTCGTCTGAGGAATAGACCGCTTCCACCCGGCAGCCCGGGTAGAAGCCGCGCATGCTGATCGTGACAAGCTTGATCTCTTCCGCGTGCTCGTTCGCGACCAGCATCGTGAGGGGTTCTTGCTCTGGCATTCGGTCTGTCCTGCGGAGCCGAATGTGGCCCCGTCTCCGTGCGGTATCTTTTACAGGCCGGCGTCGACAACGTCAGCTGCCCACGCCCGATTGCTCTCTCACCCCCGCCGCTTGGCCGTGACTGCTCATGAGCGTTTCCGTCGCTCCGGCCCATGGCTTGCCGGCCCTCCGGCCGAAGCAACGGCTGTCATGCGACGACCCGCCATGAATAACGGGCGCGAGAGGTCTTGAATATCATAGTTGGGCCGCGACAACCCAGTCCGCGGCATGGGGGCGGAGCCTACTTTGGTAGGGGACAACAAGTGAGCGCCGACGGCCGCGGCATGGAAGAGGAAAGACCTATGGCCAAATTTGTACGCGAGCGAAGCGCAAAACCGACTTTCCGGAGCCTATAGCTGCAAGTGGACGACGGCCTGACGTGGGATCCCTCGATGCACTCAGTGAGCCGGCGAAGCGCCGTTCATACTGGTTCCGGGACAGGTCCCCGGCGTCATGTAGAGGAGGTAGTTGCCCATTCCATACTGGATATTCGGATTGTGGAGCGGGTGGTGATACACCATCACCATCTCATAGTCGTCTTTGGTGTTGACCGTAAAGCCTCGGGCGTCACGATAGACTTGGTGCGGTTGAAACTCCAGAAATGTGCCGTCCTGAGCGACGTCCGGGACCGTCCGCAGGAGTGTCCGCCCGGCGGTCCTGTTCTCCAGGGCGATCAGCAGCAACTCATCGTGGCCATGGGGATAGGCGAACTTCACGCATCCATCCATAAGAAACTTGAGCGGTGCTGACAAGACGTGGACACCGGGTTTGATCTCGATCCCTTCGTCGGTCTGGTCGGGACCACGCTGTCCGAACTTGCTGTAACACACGATGTTCACCCCGACCTGATAGACCTCCATTTCCTTGACCGGGGTCCCTTCCGGCGCCATGTACATGGTGAAAGAAGCCATCACGTCCTTGGTCGGCGGCGCCTTGTGATAGAAGGCGACGACGGACATGAGATGCTGCCCTTTGGCGAGCTTTACGCCGTAGCCTTCGGGAAACCGGGCCTCCGTCATTTCGAGACCCGCTCCTCCGAAGAACAGCGGCTCCCCCGGGCAGGAAACGCTTGGACGGTCGTTGTTGAGCATCAGAATGTGATGGAGGTAATTCTTGGGCAACGGCTTACCGTCTTTCGTGAAGACCTCGGACTTGAAGCCGATCATGTACATGTCTTTCGGGAGCTGAAAGATATGCTTGGGCATGCTGGCCGCCAACTCTCCGTCATGGCCCGACGGCAGGTCGATGGGGCCGAACGTGAGCGTCACTGCGTTGTCTGTGATCGCGACCCTCGTCGTGGTCTGATTCTTCAGCGTCGGAACGGTCTGATGGTCATGGTCACCGGACGCATAAACGGGTCCGGCACTGGTGACGAGCAAGAGCAAGAGGCCGACCGCAGACGAGCGCTTCATAGGACCTCCTTGTTGGGAAAGGCGCTGATCGCGCTCTACGTCGATTCTCAGGGCGTGGTGTCGTAGCCAGGCACGTCATCGCGTCGATCGGGACGATGGCGGGGGAGTCAGTCGCTTCCACACATAGGTTCCTCCGTGTTGCCTGGGAGGAATGTCGGTGCGACTGCCGACCCGTGTGTACCACCAGATGCCTTTGGCCTGAGTGCCGTCCTCCGACAGCAGCACTTCGAAACCGCCTTCGCGGTCATTGCCGGATTGTTGCCAGGTGCCTTGCCAGAGCCGGCTGACGAACTTCGTGGTCTTGATGGTGCCGCCTTGGTGGGTATAACTGCCGTTGCCGTTTCGATCGAGCGTGGCTTTGTAGGCTTTATCTTCTTCTTGAATCTCCCATTCGCCGCTGAGATCCGGACGCTGGTCGTTTGACTCAGCCCCGGCGGCCGTCGAGACGGGAGAGGCGACAGGCGCAGTGCCTGCCGCGTCGAATCGCAGGCCGCTGAAGGATTCGTGCCAGGAATGAAGCACCCATCGGTCGTGGCGGCGCTCCAGCACGCCGGTCTCGCGTAGCGGCAGCACGGTGCGGGTCTGCTCGCCGCCGTGGCCGACATAACGGATGTAGTCCAGCTCCATCGCGAACCACGCGGTGTCGCCGCGAATCCACACTCTGAGTTCTTTAATGGGAATTTCCAGCCGGGTGACCGACTCAAATTCCTCCCGCATGTCCCTGGCGAACTCGGTCCAGCCCACGTATTTGCGTCCGCCGACGGTGTAACTGACGATGTCGGTATCGTGGGCCATCAGCCGGGAGAGCGTCGCCAGGTTCTTCTCTGCGTTGGCGCGGACCAGGGTCCGGATCACCGCCTCAGGGCTGGACACCTCATCGTCGGCGCCTCCTTCCTCGCCATGAGCCCAAATCGCGTCGCTGAGAGAAAGAGAAAGCGATAGAAGGACGGTCAAAGCGACTGGCTGACGGCGCCCGCAGAATTCTATGGCCATCCCGGAATCGAAATAGGAAGGTGTGAAGGTTGGGAATGGAGGCTACAGAATGGTGAAGGCGTTGTCAATTTCTTTTTCGGGCGGCAAGGTCACGAACGGGCATCTCGACAAGCCACCACCGTCACGTTGTCCTCTCCGCCGGACCGCAGCGCCTGTTCGACCAGCGCTGCACAGATCTGTTGGGGTTGCTGGCCGGTCCGCCGCAACACGCCGGCGATCTGTTCGTCGGTCAGCATTTTTGTCAGACCGTCGGTGCAGAGCAGGAGCACATCGCCTCGGCGCAGCAAGAAACTCGACACGTCGGGCTCTACCGTTTCTGCAATGCCGAGCGCGCGGGACAGCACGTGGCGATGCGGGTGGAACCGCGCCTCTTCCGGGGAGATCAGGCCTTGCCGGACATAGTCTTCCACAAGCGAATGATCGCGGGTGAGCGGCAGGAGACGCGACCCGCGCCAGAGATATGCCCGGCTGTCGCCGACATGGGCGACCGTGGCACGCGCACGAAGTCCGGACGAAATTTGCAGCGCGACGACGGTGGTGCCCATTCCTTTCAGATTGGGAGAAGCCTCTGCGGTTGCAAGAATGGCGCGATTGGCCGCCTCGATCAAGGCCTTGAGCTGAGCGACGGCCGGGTTTCGTCCGGCGCGTTTCGGCATCCTGCGCGGAAACGCCGCGGCGGCTTGTTGGCTAATGACTTCGACGGCCAACCGGCTGGCCGCGTCGCCTCCGGGATGGCCGCCCATTCCGTCGGCGACGACCCAGAGGCCCCGATCGTTGAGAATCGCGAAGGCGTCTTGGTTGGAGGAACGGAGGAGGCCCGTGTCTGTGAGTCCGGCGCCGATCCAGGTCATGGGCCGTTCAACCGGGATGCATCGCCGACCGAAAGGCTGGAGCGGGCGGTCCGTACCGTTCGACGAGTCGTCCGTACAACCGTTCCGCCAACGGTTCCAGATTGCGCGTGTCGGCCGCGTTGTACCGGAGGAGAAGATCCAGGCTGCTCTGCCGTCCGCGCCGCCATTCGTTCCATAGCCTGACGGCGTCCCAGCCGTCCAGTCCGTTGAGGTCCGTGTCCCGTGAAATCGAAAGCTCGGATTCGATGCGCTTCAGTCCTCCGTGCAGACCTAAACGACGCGCCGCGAAGCACAGGTCGAAGTGCGGCAGCCTGATGTCCAGTCCGGGAAAAGCGGCGCGCAGGAACGGCACGTCGTAGACGCTGCCGAAGAACGTGACAAGGAGGTTGGCTTGCGCAAAGGCCTCGTTGAGCCGTTCTTCCGTCAACGTCTCCCCGTAAACCAGGCTGGTCATCCGTCCGTTCGCGCAAAGCCCGATCACCGTCGCATGGCCATATCCGGCCGGTTCTCCCGACGTCTCGATGTCGAGGAAAAGCGTCCGCGAGCGAAACGTGTCGAACAGACGCCAGTGGTCGCGCGATTTAAGGCACGCGGCAAAAAATCGTGAGTCGCCGGCCTCGAGATGGTCGATCGCTGCCGATACCTCCAGGTCGTAGAGCGGTTTTCGTTGGGGGGAGATGCCGGGCAGGGACAGTTCACTGAGAAACGCGCGCCATGAATCGATCCCGTGCTCCCACAGGCGGCGCTCGGAATAGGAGCCGATTCCCTTGAGAAAGACGAAGGTCGATTCCAGCATCAGCGTCTCGGAGAGAAAACGGTAGAGCGTGGAGAGGATTGTAGCCTTGATTTCACCACACAAACAAGCTACAGTCCGCTGCCGAAGCGGAGTTTGCGCAGATCCTGCCGCTCGGCGCCGAGCGCACGGGGGGAAAAGCACGGAAGCGCATTACGGAAATCGATGGCGATATGGGAGAGACAGCGAAACGGATTCGCATCACCGTCGGGTCGGTTCAACTCGAGGCGGAACTGAAAAATAATAAAACGGCGGAAGGCGTCTACGCGGCATTGCCGGTCGAGGCGCCGGTGAACACCTGGGGCGAGGAGTTTTACTTCAAACTCCCTGGCGTGAAGGACCATCGCGAGACGGCCACGACCCAGGTCAAAGCGGGCGACGTGGCGTTCTGGGGGGCGGGTGAGGTGTTGGCCATTTTTTTCGGACGCACCCCCATGAGCATGGGGCCCGACCCGGTCCCCGCGGATCGGGTGAACGTCATCGGCCGCATCGTCGGCGACCCCACGCTGTTGCGGCAGGCCACGAGCGCCACGCGCATTCGAGTGGAGAAGGCCTAAAAAATAATGAGGAATGAGAAATGAGGAATGGGGAATGATGAAATCGTGAAGTGGGTCGTTACGAAGGAAGATACGCAATTCAACATGCCGCATTCCTCATTCCACATTGCTTTTCAATGAGGCTGACCAAGGAACGCGTTCGACACATGGCCGAAGTGCTGGTGTCGCGCCTTCATCACGAAGGGTACATCGAGCTTGCTGGCGACAAGAAAGCAGCCGTTGAATCGCTGGAGTATGCCATCACAGAGGAGTTGTCCGTGGAGGACCGGCTGAATGCCGAGGTTCGGCAACTCATGAAGGCCTATGAAGGGGAGATCGAACGCGGGCAGGTTGACTACCAGAAGATGTTCACGATGATCAAACAGAAGTTGGTCAGGGAACGGGGGATCATCTTATGAAATGTTGAATGATGAATTATGAATGAGAAATTGGAAAGACGAAGAACATTCCGCATTCCTCATTCAACATTCCTCATTGTAGTTCAGGTATGTTGCTCAGCGAAGACAAAGTCAGCCATCTCTCGCACGTCATTCTGAACGCGCTGAAGAAGAGTCCGGCCGTACGGCTGACTGGAGAAGAAGGTCGTGCCCTGCGGGAGATCAAACGCGTGTTGGCAGCCGAGCTCGCGCAGGAAGAAAAACTCGATCAGGTGGTGCGAGCCAAATTGCGGTCCTATTCCCGGCCTATTGTCGAGGGCAGTGCGGAGTGGGAAGTGCTGTATCGCAAGACGTTTGAGGAGGAGCTTCGTAAGCAAGCCAAGCCTTGAGTTTGAGAACCATGGCACGAGTTGGCAAGGAGGAGCTATGACGATCGCGAGCGTTCTTATGAGCGTTCTGCTCGCCCTCACGCTGGGAGCCTGCGCTGGGAAAGACAAGCCGAAACCGCTGGTGCCGCTGGCCCTGGGTGCGGGAGCCCAGGCGTCGGCGATCGCCTTGACCCAGCAAGGGACCACCGCCTATCAGAGCGGTCAGTTTATGGAGGCGAAGAACTATTTCCGTCAGGCCGTCGCGGCCGCGCCGGATTCGGGCCCGGCGCACTATAACTTGGCGCTGGCGCTGAACGCGCTGGGTGAGACCGAAGATGCGCGCGCGCATTTCATCGAGGCCGCCAATCTGGCCCCTGGCGATAAGATCATCTGGGACTCGCCGGCCCTGCGTCCCTATGGTTCGCCGGAATCACCGAAGCAGGTTAAAGAGATGCCGGACCACCGAAGCCGGCCGGCGTTCGGACAGGTGGGTCCTCGGTGACATGATGAAGGCGGAGTGTTGAGACCATGGGGAAAGAACTGGCGATCGGCGACAAGGCACCGGATTTTTCTCTTCCGAATGAAGCCGGCGAGACGGTGAAGCTCAAGCACTTCAAAGGGCGACAGGTCGTCCTCTACTTTTATCCCAAGGACGATACGCCGGGTTGTACGAAGGAAGCATGTGGCTTCCGCGACTCCCTGGAGCCGATCAAGAAGGCCGGCGCAGTGGTGTTGGGCGTCAGTCTTGACGGCAGAGAGTCGCATCAGAAATTCATCGCCAAATACCGGCTGCCGTTCCCGCTGCTCAGCGACGAGGACGCGACGGTATCGAAGGCCTATGGCGTGTACAAACAGAAAAACATGTACGGCAAGAAGTTTTGGGGCATCGAGCGGAGCACCTTTGTCATCGATCCGGCCGGCAGAGTGAAAGCGATCTTCCGCAAGGTCAAAGTCGACGGCCATGTGGACGAAGTGCTGGCTGCGCTGAAAACGTGAGGGGCAGAGGGATACCGCGGCAGCGGGGTAGTGTCTCGCAATCCTTGGCCACGTCTTGCTGTACCACGGTACCCCTATACCCCTTTACCCCGTTTGGCTGTGGATGCCCGCGAACAGACCTGGCACGGACTTCGAGCCGCATCGCTCTCCATCGTGCCCGGCGCGGGGCATTTGTACATCGGCGAGAAACGCGGCTATGGCCTTCTCGTTTGTGCCTTGATACTTCTTCTGGTCTCCCGTCTCATCTGGCCGCCGGCCGAACTGCTCTATCTAAGCCTGGCGATCTTCTCTGCCTTCGACGCCTATGCCATCGTCAAACGGGGGTATGGATTGATTTGACGCTGGCGTCGTCCGACACTACTCTGTAGGCATGCAAGCAAGACAAGCCTCCGCCGAGAGTGTGTTCTGCATTCTCGTTGTCCTCGCAGTGTCGGCGTTCCTCCGATTTGTGATCATCGCCGACGAGGTCCGGGCGGTGGACAAGATCGAGGGCGCGCTCTCGGTCAATGACGCATTGGCCGTGTCCGGAGAGACGGCCAGGATTGAAGCGAAGCTGGTGCGGAGCGGCCTTCTGAACGAGACCGGTCTCGGCGGCGAGAAGCTCGAACTTCTCGTCGAAGGCAAGGTCGCGGCCACGGCCATGACGGGCGGCGATGGGCGGGCGTTTTTTGAATATCGGCATCCGAGAAAAGGCAATCACACGCTGACGGTCACGGTTCGACTTGTACCGAATCCCCGCGCGATTGCGTCCGCGGCGACCGGGACGTTGGCCGTGTGGGAACGCCGGCGTCCCATCCTTCTTGTGGAGCTGGCGGCATTATTCGAAGAACCCCAGGCGCCGCTCGTGCCGCTGCCGCTGGAGATCGGCGGGCAAGGGCGCCCGGCTCCGGTACCCGATGCCGCCGATGAACTCACACGGCTGACCAAGTTTTACTACAACCCCGTCTATCTCGCGTGGCCGGGCAAAGAACCGTCCAACTCATTCGGCTCGACGGACGAAATCAGGGCCTGGCTTCGTGACCACAAGTTCCCCGCCGGCGTGATCCTGACCGTGCGTCCTGGCCAGGAAGCCCTGAACGCTGCGCTCGACGCTCTCAAGGCCCAAGGCTGGGCCTCGCTCAAAGGCGGTATCGGCCGCACCCGCGGCTTCGCCGAGGTCCTCCTCGAACACCGCCTGGATGTCGTCATCGTCCCCGAACCCCGACGCGGCGAACTGCCGAGAAAGGCGAAGGCGGCGAAGGATTGGAAGGAAGTGAGGAAGAAACTATGAAGAGAAAAGGGGTGGCTGGGCCGACCCTATCATAACCTCTTGGATCACTCCCGGGTCTGCGAGAGGCGGCCATGCCACAGGTGCTCACTCTCCTCCGGCTTTCCTGTTTGGGGGTTTTCTTTTGTCTTACTTGTCCAACCCTCGCGGCCGAGTTCTCCGGTCAGGTCGTCGGTGTGATAGATGGGGACGACGTGGTCGTCCTGCACAATGGCCTCAAGGAGGATGTTCGACTCAACGGAATTGACTGTCCTGAGAAAGGGCAAGCCTATGGTGAACGTGCCAAGGAGTTCACGACCAGGCTTGCGTTTCGGAAAGTGGTGCGAGTGCTCGTTCAAGGCTCTGATGCGTTTGGGCGAACACTCGGCGAAGTCGTTCTGCCTGATGGACGCGTCTTAAACCACGAACTGGTCAAGGCCGGGCTGGCCTGGTGGTTTCGTCAGTATGCGCCGGAAAACGCAGAAGTTGCGAGGCTCGAGAAGGAAGCGAGAGAGGCGAAGAGGGGATTGTGGAGAGACTCGAAACCTCTTCCACCGTGGGTCTTCCGCAAGATCAGGCGAGGCCAACCACTCGATCCATCGGATTTCGCCCTGTTGGACCAAGCTCCTCCGGCACTTGAGGCGGTTCCTGGAGGGACTCTACCGACACCGCAGCCGGCAATCCCGACGTTTCCGATCATCGGCAACCGGCGCAGCCGCATTTATCACCGACCAGACTGCCCGAATTACAGCCAGGTTTCCCCCGATAATCGGGTCGAGTTCTCCAGCGCGGCCGAAGCCGAAGCCGCAGGCTATCGGCTCGCCCGCAACTGTCCGGTCGATTAGAGGCGACGGGCAGTAGTTAGTCCTCAGGCCGGAGTCACACTGCCGCTGGTATGACGCAGGCGGAAATCAAGCAGTGCCGGCACCGCCTCCTGGATGAAAGGCGTCAAAAGAGAGAGCGGTTCGCTCTCACTCTGCAAGCCGTCAATGCGTTTGAGAGGCGTCGCGTTAGATGCGAGAACGGGACAACTGCCAAACCGGGGCCGTTCGAACTGGCCTCGCTGCGCACACCGCTATCCATTGCAATACAAGAAAGCGATGGGTTCCTTGGCAGCCGGCTTTCGCTCCTTGTTAGAAAGAACCGCGGAATAGCCTACTGACGTGAGATTTATTTCGCATTGGACTTCGCACTCTTCGCACACCGATCGTGGGTGGTGCCGACCTGGGAGCCCGTTCGCGCGCAGCGGGGACCCTACACCGGGCGGGGTGCGAGCACGAACGGGCTGGTCGGCGACAGGCCCCGCGATCACTTTCTTCCTTTTTCCCGCCGCATCCTTTAAGATAGTGTTTATCTTCCTGATCTGACACGCTGAGGCATCCGGCGGATGCGGGCGAGGACCAGTTTCTCCTGTCAGGCATGCGGGCACCAGGCGCTTCGGTGGCTGGGCCGCTGCCCGGACTGCGGCGGCTGGAACACCATGAAGGAGGAGCGGGTCCAACCCGCCGGCAAGGGCCGTCCGGCTGCGTTCAAGATCGCCTCCTCCAAAGCCACTCCTATCGCGGAGATCGAGGTCGTCGGCGAACATCGCCGCTGCACCGGTATCGGGGAGTTCGACCGGGTGCTGGGCGGCGGGGTCGTGCCCGGTTCCGTCATGCTGATCGGCGGCGACCCCGGCATCGGTAAGACGACGCTCCTCTTGCAGGCCCTCCCCCGGTTGGCTGCCGACGGAGAAAAGGTCCTCTACGTCTCCGGCGAGGAATCACCTCGGCAGATCAAGATGCGGGGGCAGCGGCTGGGGATCGAGCATCCGGGCCTTTTGATCCTGGCAGAGACCTCGCTGGAAGAGATCCTCAAAGCCGTGCAGGCGATCCAGCCGAACGCAATGGTCGTGGACTCCATTCAGACCGTCTATACGGACCAACTGACCTCAGCGCCCGGGAGCATCAGCCAGGTGCAGGAGGTGGCCGGCCAACTGATGTGGTTGGCCAAACGGAGCAGCGTGCCGGTGTTCATCATCGGCCACGTGACCAAGGAAGGGGCCATCGCCGGCCCGCGTTTGCTCGAGCACATCGTGGATACGGTCCTGTACTTCGAGGGCGACAAAGGGCACAGCTACCGCATCCTGCGGGCGGTGAAGAACCGGTTCGGCTCCACGAACGAAATCGGCGTCTTCGAGATGAAGGACACCGGTTTGGAGGAAGTCGGCAATCCGTCGGAGCTGTTTCTGGCCGAGCGGCCGCAACGCAGCACCGGCTCCGTCGTCGTGTCGAGTCTGGAAGGATCGCGCCCGATTCTGGTCGAATTGCAGGCGCTCGTCTCGCCGACCGGTTATGCCATGCCCAAGCGCATGGCCAATGGAGTCGAGTTGAATCGGGTCTCGCTGCTCCTGGCCGTCATGGAGAAACGCCTGGGGCTGCATCTCTCCGGACAGGACGTGTATGTGAATGTGGTGGGCGGGATGCGGGTCGACGAGCCGGCCATTGATTTGGGGATCGTGGCCGCCGTAACCTCGAGCTTGCGGGAGATGCCGATCGATTCTCACACCCTGGTGGTGGGCGAGGTGGGGCTCGGCGGGGAAGTGCGGGCTATTAGTCAGGCGGATCTCCGTATCCGCGAAGCCGCCAAGATGGGATTTCGCCGGTGTCTGCTGCCTGAGCGGAACGTGTCCAAGCTCGACCCCGTCGACGGCATCGAATTGATCGGTATTCATGAGTTGCGGGAGGCGTTGGATGCGGCGCTGGTGTCAGGCCCGAGGGAGTAGGGAAAAGGCGAACGGCAAAGATCCCGCTCTCTCTGTGGCGGTCCTTCTGCTCGTTCCTTTTACTTTTCTCGGCGGCTGCGCGGTGTTTCCGTCCCGCCCCGAAGTTCCTCTGAAACAGGCGACGGCGGCGGAGTTGACGGCGTTGCTGCGGGAGAGGGAAGCGGCAATCCAGACCATGAAAGGGCTCTTCCGGGTCTCCATCAAAGGGGAAGGGATCCCGATCGCGCAACGCATGGAGGGCGCGATGTATTACCGCCGTCCTGATGCCATGCGGCTTCAGGGCTTTACGGCGTTGGGGGGCGAACTGTTTGAATTCGTCCTCTTGGATGATCTGTACAAGCTGCGTCTGCCCACGATGAGCCGCGTGCTGACCGGTCGCTCGTCCGAGATCGGTAAAATGGGCAAATTGGCGCGGCCGTTCCAGCTGAGCGTCTGGGCGATGAGCGGAGCGGTCGGGATCGCATCGGTGGCCAGAAACGAGCGGGTGGCGCTCAGAGAGGACGGCGATCGATACCGCCTTGATGTGTTTGCGCCCGGCGAAGGCGACGCCAGGAGCGGGACCGTGGTCCGGCGTCTCTGGTTCGAGCGGCGTTCGCTGCAGGTCGTGCAGGAGGAGCGACTGTCGCCGACCGGCGAGCTCGAAGCGGTCATGTACTTCGACGACTTCCGTCCGGTCGGAGAGAGCGAGGCCGGCGTGCAGACACAGAACGCGGCGAACGGATTTCGCACTCGGCTGATGCGACCGTTCAAGATTACGATGGAAGATGGCCATGGACAGGGCAGCCTTCAGGTGACGTTTCACGAGATCGTGCCCAACGCGCCGTTGCGGCCGGCCGATCTGGGGACCATATAGGGTAGGTATGACGGATGAAGATTCTGGCTGTTGAAACCGCGACGGCCTGGCAAAGCGTGGCGATCCTCGAAGGCGAGCGGGTGCTGGCCCGTTCGGATCGCGACGCCGAGGGCTCGCATGCGAGATGGCTGGTCCCGACGGTCGACCGATTGCTGGCTTCGACGCACCTTGAACTCGCCCGGTTGGACGGGCTGGCCGTCTCGATCGGCCCGGGGTCCTTTACCGGTCTGCGGGTCGGGTTGGCGACGATGCTGGGATTTCGGGCGGTGACGGGATTGCCCCTCGCGGTAGTGCCGACGTTGGAAGGGTTGGTGTGGAACCTGCGCGGGACTGCGCTTCCCATCTGCCCGATTCTCAAAAGCCGAACCGGCGAGGTGTACTGGGCCCTGTACCGGTGGAGCGTTGAGGGGACGTTGCGACAGCTTGCGGAAGAACGGGTCGGGCCGCCGACTCTGATCGGACGGGACATCACAGAGCCGACCCTCGTGTTGGGGGACGGGTGGCCGCGGTACGCTGTGGACATTCGTCAGGCACTGGCCGACCGGGCCTCGCTCCTGCGCGAGGGACCGGCCGAGGCCATACGTCCCTCGGCGGTGAGTATCGGGCTGGCCGGGTTGGAGCGGCTTTCCCGCGGCGACGTGGCCGGTCTCGGCGTGGCCCCTCGCTATGTCCAGCGTGCGGAGGCCGAGATCAAGTACGAGCGACGTCCGGCCGGTTCGGTGACCAAGAACCAGCGGGTCATTCAACAAGGGATTGGTCGCAAGCGGACACGACGCCCGATCATCTCCATCCTTCGGCCGTCATGAATGAGAGCGCTTCCAGCCTGATCAGCGGGTCTCTCGTGATCGAGCCGGCTTCTCCGGAGATGTTGCCGGATCTGTTGCGGATCGAAGAGGCTTGCTTCTCCGCACCCTGGAGTCGCAAAATGTTCGAAGCGGAGTTGACCGGCAATCCGTTCGCCCGGTTTCTGGTCGCCAGATTGGTGAACCGCGACGCGATGGCCAAAACCATCGTCGGCTATCTGTGCTTCTGGATCGTGTTCGACGAAGTGCGGTTGATGAACTTGGCGGTGATCGAAGCGGAGCGACGCCGAGGAATCGCGACCGCCTTGGTGTCGCGGGCTCTGGGGATCGGGATGGCGGCGGGTGCGGTGCGCGCTGTGCTGGAGGTCAGGGCGTCGAACCGCGCCGCGCGCGCGTTGTACGAGCGGATGGGGTTCCGCCCGTTTTCGACCAGGGCTCGGTACTATACCGATCCCGTGGAGGACGCGGTGCTGATGCACATGGAGCCGCTGGTCGTCGAAGCGGCGCCGTAAAGTCAGATCGAGAAGCCGGCCGCTGGAGGGCCGGGTTCGCGTTTTCTTACTCAACCAGGAGGTGCGATATGCTGACGGACGGTTCGATTGCTGAGCGGTTGCGCCAATCCAGCAGCGAATTCCGGGAGCTTGAAGAATCTCACCACCGACTCGATGCTGAATTGGCCGAACTCCAGAAACGGCACGTGCTGACCCCGTCAGAAGAGCTTCTGAAGAAGCAGATTCAGAAGGAGAAGCTGGCGAAAAAGGACAAGATGGCGGAGCTCATCCGCCTCTATCGCGAAAAGGAACTGCACTCCGCGACACACTGACCTGTGCGCCAGGTCAGCACGCTGCCTGCCAGGCCGACGGAACGAAGCCGGACGGCCGAGGAAGGGGAGGTTCTGTCCGCCGTGCTTCCACCGTTAGCGGCCCACCTACGGACGGTCAAACGACGGCTTGCGATCATCGCCGCCACCCTGGCGGTGGCGTTCGTCTTGACGTTCGCCTATTCGGCCGAAATTATCGAATGGCTGAATCGACCGTTCCCCAACGCCTTGGTCTTCTACGGGCCGGCTGAAGCCCTGTTCGCTTCGGTCAAGGTGTCATTCCTGGCGGGTTTCGTTCTGAGCTTGCCGGTCATCTTCTATCACTTTTGGAAATTCATCGAGCCGGCTTTGCTGCCGGAGGAACAGCGCCTGGCGATTCCGCTGTTTCTCCTGGCCGGCTGCCTGTTCGGATTGGGGTTGGTCTTCTGCAACCTCGTGATTCTGCCGCTGGTCATCGAGTTCTTCGTCGGCTTCGGAATGGACCGGGACATCACGCCGGAGCTGGCCGTCGGCATGTATATCGATTTCAACGTCAAGTTCCTGCTCGTCTTCGGCTGCGCGTTCGAGCTGCCGCTCGTGCTGACCTTGTTGGCCCGCGTCGGCGCGGTATCGGCCGCCACGCTGGCGTCCTATCGGAAGCACGCCGTGATGGTCGCGCTGATCTTGTCGGCCGTCGTCACTCCGGACGCGACCCTGTTTACCATGTTGTTGATGGCCGTGCCGCTGATAGTGTTGTATGAGGTGGGGATCGTCGGCGCCAGGTTGTTCGGCCGGATTCCGGCGGCGGAAGGGCCTGCGCCGGCGGAGGCCGCGGTGCCGATGGGCACGGCGGGACATCGGGTGCAATGATGAACAAGATGGTGCGCAACGGTTGGCGTGGTCGTGTGATCGGCTCGCTCGGGTTGGGCATCAGCCTGTTGGCCGGTGTCGCCCTCGGCTCGATGCGGGCCGAGGAAGAGTCGACCGTGCATGCGGGAAGTCTTCATCGAGCGCAAACGCCGCAGGTTTGGGAAGTCAGCCGACCGGCTGAGCCGTCCGCGTCCGCGGTGAGCATTCAAGCGATGACCACGGTCGGCAAGGAAACCGTGTTCGCCGGGTCGTTCGGCATGGGCATTTTCCGCAGCGATAATCGCGGAGGGATTTGGACTCCCGTGAACGAAGGCTTGACCGATCCTTTCATTCTGTGTCTGGCGACCGGTTCCAACGGCACCGTGTACGCGGGGACGTTCCGCGGCGGTGTGTTCCGGACCCGCGACCGTGGCGAGAGCTGGGAGCCGATGAACGCGGGACTCAAGCGACTGGAGATCAAAACGCTGCTGATCACGCCCGGCGTCATCTACGCGGGAACGGGCGACGGTGTCTATCGGCTGAGCGAGGCCGACGATCGATGGATCGTGGTGACCACGGGTCTGGACGAGGTTCTGGTCCATGCGCTTGCCAAGGCATCGGACGGCACCCTGTTCGCCGGGACTTCGGGAAAAGGCGTGTTGCGGTATAAGGAAAGCTCGCCGGGCTGGGTTCGCATGCGGCACGGGCTCAAAGACCATGAGGGGCTGGTGGAAAATTTCATCCGGGTTCTGGCCATCGACAAGGAGCAGGGCGTGTATGCTGGCACGTTCGACGGCGGCGTGTTCAGGAGCGGCGACGGCGGCCAGACGTGGCGCCCGATCAGCCGCGCGCTTCCGAACGATTCGATCCGCAGCATTCTCACCAACGAGCGGGGCCTGTTCGTCGCCACCGGCCGGGGGATCTACAAGACCGTCGATCAGGGACGCCGATGGACGGCGCTGAACAACGGTCTGACCAACATGTCGGTGCAGGTGCTGGTCGACTCCGGCGACGGGTCGCTCTATGCGGGAACCAGTTCCGGAGCCTTCCGCAGCGATGACGACGGGAAGAGTTGGGTGCCGATCAGCGAAGGCTTGCAGGGAACCTTTCGTTCGCCGTTTCAGGCGCCGTTCAGGTAACGCCTGCTCTGAAGGCCGCGAATAGCTGATAGCGAATAGCCAGCAGCCCACCGCTCCAAGTCTGCAAGGTCAGACCTGTTCGCTGCCGGCCGTGCGCCAGAAAGCTTTTTAGAAAGGACCATCCATGCATGAGATCAGTGACCGAACGCGCGCGACCGTTACGGTGACTTCCAAGGGACAGACACTCGGCGAGATCATCCTGCGCTTTTTTCCGGATGTGGCGCCCAATCACGTGAACAATTTCGTCAAGCTGGCGAAACAGGGGTTTTACGACGGCACCACGTTTCACCGGGTGATTCCCGGCTTCATGATCCAGGGCGGCGATCCCAACAGCAAGAACCCCGACCGGTCCACGCACGGCATGGGCGGCCCCGGGTACCGGATCAAAGCCGAGTTCAACAGCCGACCCCATAAACGGGGGACGCTGTCGATGGCCAGGGCGAACGATCCGGACAGCGCCGGGTCGCAGTTCTTCATCTGCGTGGCAGACGCCACCTTCCTGGATTGGCAATACACGGTGTTCGGCGAGGTCGTGAGCGGAATGGAAGTCGTCGACAGGGTGGTCAACATGAAACGGGACGGGCGGGATAATCCGCTCGAGCGGGTGGAGATGACGATCACAGTCAGCGAATGACGTGAGGCGTGAGGCGTGAGGCGTGAGGCGTGAGATCGAAAGAGGGATCTTCAGAACGATCGTTTCACGTTTCACGTTTCATGTTTCACGAGGCGCGCTTCTGTGCGCCCTGCTCGCCGCGTGCGCCATCCCCCAGGTTTCTTCGCGCACCGTGTACGAAGACCCGACCAATTTTGTTCGCCTGGAAATCGATTCAACCGTGTTGCCCGAGTGGCCTCCCAGCGCCCATAGTCATCCCGCTTCGATCTCCGTCGAAGAGATGGCGTCCGTGCTCAGGCAACTCAAGGTTCAGGAGCACCGCGTCGCCCTGCAGCGGATGATCCAAGGCGACGCTCCTCGCGTACCGGCGTTCAGCGAGGAGGAAATCGCGCTGTTGGCGCCCCGTTTATCGGAGGCGCTCGCTCAGGCGAAACCTAACGAGCGGGTCACCTTTTACTTGAGCTATCCTCAAACCTCCATTAAGCGGGTGATTACGACCGGCGGTCTGTACGTGCGAGGGACCGAATTGCATTTCATTTTGGGAAACTGGCGGATCGTCTACGGCATTCCCGCCTACGGTATGATCTACGACCGTCGTTATCCGATGAGCCCGACTGCGGCCAAGGGATTCGACCTGTTCTTCGAACAGGACGCGGCCGTCTTGCATCAGAAGAGCAGCATCTGGGATCGTCTGCTGGCCAATGAAAAAGACGAACTGGTTATCGATCTCTCACGGGTCTTTCCAGGTGCCGCGGCAGGCGATCCGGTCGCTCGCCGATGAACGACCGGGGCGGCCTGCCTCGGTTCCATGTCACTTCTCCGGCCGTCCGCCTACAGCTCGGCGTGCTCTCCTCATGATGAGCGTCCGGTGAACCGGCGTCTCGCCTGCGCATGGCGCATGCGCGGCGGGATTGTTAGACTAGAGTGGAGTCAACGGACCGACGCGAGATTCCGAACGGGAATGGGACAGTCGGAATCGCACGCGGCTAAGCGGAACGATCTCCGAGGAAAGGAGCCTGGGAATGGGCAGAGACAAATGGATCGCGCGGGTGATCATCGCCTGCATGTGTCTCGTTGTAGGCGGCGGAGTCGAGTCATGGGGTCAGGACACGCTGTGGGAGACCTATATCAACGCCGGAACCAAGGCCTACGGAGAAGGCCGGTACGGCGAAGCCGAGAAGATGTTCGCGGAAGCGCTGAAGGTCGCCGAACAATTCGGGCCGCAAAATCCCCGCATCGCCACCACGCTGAACAATCTTGCCGAGACCTATCGCGTGCAAGGGAAATATGCCCAGGCGGAAACCCTGTACTTGCGTTCCATGCGGATACGGGAAAAAGTCGAAGGTCTGGAGTCGCTGGCGGTCGCGCAAAGTCTCAACAACCTTGCGCTTCTCTACGCGGTGCAGGGAAAGTACGCTGAAGCCGAACCGCTCTACACCCGCGCGCTGGCCATCAGGGAGAAGCTGCTCGGGCCCGAGGATCAGGATGTGGCGTTGGTGCTGAACAACCTCGCGCTGCTGTACAACAACCAGGGGAAGTACGACAAAGCCGAGCCGCTGTTTCGTCGCGCGCTGGCCATCAAGGAAAAGGGCCTGGGCTCCGAACACCCCAGCGTGGCCACCACGCTCAACAACTTGGCGTTGGTGTACAACAATCAGGGCAAATACAAGGAAGCCGAGCAACTGTATCGACGTTCCCTCGGTATCCGCGAGAAGACCCTGGGGCAAGAACACCCGGATGTCGCCCAAAGTCTCAATAATCTGGCGTCCCTCTACAGCAATCAAGGGAGGTTCAAGGAGGCCGAACCGCTGTACAAGCGGGCCCTGGCGATCGTCGAAAAAGCCTTGGGCGCGGAACATCCCGAGATCGTCATGATTCTCAAGAACTATTCGATTCTGCTGCAGAAAACCGATCGAAAGGCCGAAGCCATCAGTTTGGCGGCCCGCGCCGACAAGATCAAACGCCAGCATGAACGGGAGAACACCTTGCTGAAGCCCAGCGGATCGCCTTAACGCCCGATGCGCCCGCGGACGCTTTTCTTCCTTGCCGGTGTGTCATGGAGTCATGCCGGGCGGTGAGGACAGCGTGTCTGGTATCGAGAGGGCGCCCGCGGCATACGCCAAGGTCACTTCCGCAATCTTGTAGTCGTACTGCGCTTCGGCCAGCCTGGTTTGCGCCCCTGTCAACGCGACCTCGGATTGCGTCACTTCCACGATGCTTCCCAGCCCCAGCTTGTACCGTTGGCGCGCCAACTGCAGCGCTTCCTGGGCGGTCTTCACCTGTTCTTCCGCCAACTTGATTTGCTGCGCGAAGGTGACGGTGTCCAGATAGGCGTTCGTCACCTGCTGGGTCAGCGCCTGTTCGATGTTGGACGCCGCCGCGTACGCCGCCGCTTGCTGGGCGCTCGCCTCCCGCACCTGGTTTTCGATGAGAAAGCCCGTGAAGAGCGGAAAAGACACCACGGCGCTGGCCGCCCACCAGCCCCCGGTTCGTTCGCCGCGGTCCGTGTCGAAGGTTTGGAAATCTCCGGCGCTCGCGACGGCGTTGACGGTCGGCAGATACTGTTTTCGCGTAGCGCGGAGCTTGGCTTCGGCCGAACGGGCCTGCTCCTGCGCGCGCTTGAGTTCGGGATGGGAGAGACTGTTCGCGATCAACGTCTCGAGCGGTTGCTGCCGGATGACTTCGATGGAGACGTCCTCCAGCACGTAATCTTCCGGACCGGTGATCCCCATCGCACGGTTCAACTCGGCGAAGCTGGCCTTGAGGTTGTTCCTGGCGCGCACGAGGGCCGCTTCGGCGTTCGTCAATTCCACCTGCACGAGATTCAGGTCGAGCTTGGATTTGAGCTGCTGGCGGTACAGCGTCTCGACCTGGGAGCGGATGACGCCGCGCTCGCGCACGGTATCCTCCGCAATCTCCACCAGCCGGCGTTGCTTCAGACTGTTCAGGTACGCCCGCTGGACGCTCACGATCACCAAGGCCCGTTGCGCGTTGACATCCTGCTCGAACGCGCGCGCGGCGAGATCCGACGATTCGACCAGGTCGCGGGTGAACCCGAAATCGTACAGTCGCTGGTTCGCGATGACCCCGCCCGTGTACTGGCTGAGATTCTGGCGCAGCATCGAACCGGCCGGCGTGACGAACCGCGGGTTGATCCCGCCGGCGCCGGCCGCCGTCGCGAAGTCCGCATAGATCTGCGGGTAGTACAGGGACCGCGTCTGCTCCGTCCGCGCCTCCGCCGCCTTGCGGTTGGCGTTGGCGACTTGGAGCAGCGGGTGCTTCTCGAGCGCCAATTCCACCGCCTGTTTGAGGCCCAAGAACTGCCCCTGAACCTGACCGCTCTTGTCGGTCCTGAGCGGGACCCGTTCCGTCTCGGCGGAGGCCGGGAACGGCGCCCACCAAACGGCGGGCGCGATGAGAAGAACGAGCGCGCACGACATGGGCCGAACACGGTATCGCATCGGACATCTCCTTTCGCGCTGAGTCGGCGTTCAATATTTCTGGCTGGACGGTTTTCCGCTCGGCAGGTTGTACCGGGACGCGATGACGGATTTCCCGTCGGTCAGCCCCGTTTTTCCCACGATGACGACCTCGTCGTCGTCGGTCAAGCCTTCGACGACTTCGACCCAGACGCCGTCATCGATGTCGGTTTTGATCGGCACCCGGTACGCCTTCCCCTGCCGGACGACGAAGACTGATTTCGTCTTCTCGGGTCCGCCCGAAGCGATTGCGGAGGGGGGAATGACAAGGGCGTTCGGATGCTCGCGTAAATAGAATGTGGCGTTGACGAACATGCCGGGCTGAAGGCGGCGGTCCTTGTTGGGGACGTCGATTTCGACCAACAGCGTGCGGGTTGCGGGATCCAATGCTTCGGTAGTTCGCGTGATGGTGCCGGTGATGTCCTGGGCGGCGAGCTCCCGGGACGTCAGGACGACCTTAATACCCGGCTTGGCCAGCAACGCGGCTTCCTGCGGGACGCTGGCGTACACCCGGACGATATCCAGGTCCATGATGGTATAGAGCGGAACGGCTTGGGTCGCCGAGCCAGCGGCGGACTGGATCATGGATCCGGGATCCGCGAAACGGGCCGTGATGACCCCGGAAAACGGGGCGTACACCTTCGTGTAGCCGAGCAGGGTGCGGCGGTTGTCCATGACATGCTTGGCCGCTTCGGCCGACGCTTCCGCCACGTCCACGTCCTGCTTGGCGATGACGTCGGGATTTTCTTTCCATACGTTGGCGAGACGCTGGTAGGTGACCTTCTTGATTTTGTAGTCGGCCTGGGCTTGACGGTATTGTTCCTCGACTTCGGGCGCGTCGATCACCGCCAACAGTTGGCCTTTCCTAACCTGGTCGCCCTTGTCGAACCCCATCCATTTCAAGTACCCCGGCACCTTGGCGTACAGGGTCGCCTGGTACCAGGGCGAGACGTTGGCCGGGAGCGTCAGCGTGTATGCGAGGTCGCGCCGTTGCGGTTTTAGTACCTGAACGGGAACGGCGAATCCTTCGCTCTGGACCGATTTGCCCCCCTCTCCGGTCAAGGCCGATCCCGGGGAATCCGGTGGCGAAGCCGGCTGGGTCGCGGATGTAGCTGTGAACGTGTGGTCCTTGGTCGAGACAAGCACCCACACGAGCATGGCCGCTAGACCGACGCCCACCCAGAGGAGGAATTTGATATTGAGCCGAGACGGCATCATTTCCCGGTGTCAGGAATGCCTGACTTCTTTTTACGTGGAAGCGCCCCGCGATGCAACCTTCTTGTCCATCAAGCGCTGGCGGGCGATCGCATGCAGCACAGGAATGAACAGCAGCGTCATGAACGTCGACACCAGCAGCCCGCCGATGACGGCCCGCGCCAGAGGCATGTTGGCCTCGCTGCCCTCGCCGAGGCCCAGCGCCATCGGCGCAAGACCGAGAATGGTTGCCAGCGACGTCATCAGGATCGGACGGATGCGCAGCCGACCGGCCGCCACGACGGCGTCTTCCAAAGGAGCACCCTCGCGCAATCGGCGGTTCGCAAAGTCCACGAGCAGGACACCGTTGGCGACGACGATCCCGATCATCATCAGCGTCCCGATGAGCGATTCGACGTTCACTGAGGTGTTTGTCAGCAGCAGCATCCAGATGACGCCGATGAAGCCGAGCGGGACCGAAAAGAGAATAATCAAGGGATCCAAATACGATCGGAAGAGCCCGACCATCACCAAATAAATCAACAGGACAGCCAACGGGAGGACTCCGGCGAAGCCTTTCAATGCCGCCCGCATTCCATCCACTTCGCCTTTGAACTTCACAGAAACGTCTTTCGGCAACTCCACCCCAGCGAGGGCCGCCTCGACTTGACTGGCAACCCGTCCGAGGTCATTGCCGAGCACGCTCATGAGCACATCCATGGTCCGCTGCAGATTGTAGTGGTCCACGGTCTCAGGCCCCGTTTTCCGGCTGACCTGGGCGAGGTCGCGTAAGAGGACAGGCGCAGTTTTCTCGGCGCCTGCCTGGGGTAGCGAAGGACGTTGAGGGAAGGGAGTCTGTTGCATCGCCAGGGCCGAGCCGCGTTCCGAGGGCGTCACAGCGCTGACGGCCGCGGGTTGGTCCACATGGAAGCCGACAAGGGGGGTGTTGAGAAAGTCCTCGAAGTGGATCAAGGTCTGCTCCGGGTACTGGGCAACCACGAAGTAGGCGTTGTTGGATTTCGGGTCGATCCAGTACCCCGGGTTGAGGGTCATGTTAGAGCTGAGGCCGGTCACCAGGTCCATCACCACCTGCCGTTCGTTGAGCCCTAAGTAGGCGGCCTTGGCGCGGTCCACAGCCAGATGCAATTCTGGGTAGTGCATCCCCTGCCGCACCTGTACGTCGGCGGTGCCCGGCACCTGCGCTGCCACGTCGCGGATGCGGGCGGCGGCCTCGGCCACCTGGCTGAGCTGGGGGCCGCTAATCTTGATATCGATGGGGGCGGGAAGGCCGAAGTTGATCACATCGCTGACGATGCCGCCGGTCTGGAAGGAGAACTTGAGGCCGGGAAACTCCCGGGCCAGCCGGGTACGGAGACGGCTGATAAGGGCATCGGTGCGCACGGTGTGCTGACGGGTGAGGCTGACGAGGAGGAAGGCCTGGTGGGGCCCATTGACCGGGGTGAAGAGGACCATCCAGCCGTGGGGCAGGCCGATGTTGGCGACGATCTGGTCGAGATCACTAGCGGGGATCTCCTGGCGGAGGACGTCTTCGAGTTGGCCGACAAGGGCCTCGGTGGCTTCGACGCGGGTGCCCTCGGGGGCGGCGACGTGGAGAATAAACTGGCCAGCATCCACCTTGGGGAAGAATTCCGTGGCGAGGCGGGGGGCCAGGAGCAGGGAGCCGATAAAAATAGCGGTCACGCCGCCCACCACCAGTGCCTTGTGCCCCAGGCACCACCGCAGGACCACCACGTACGCGGCGATAAGCCGATTGAACAACCGGTCGAACAACCGCTCGTGCGAGCCTTCGGCCGCCCCTGGGCCTTGGTGCTCGTGCTTGATCAAGGCTGCCATCGCTACGGGCGCAACCGTCATGGAGGCGAAGTAAGAGGCGACCATGGCGTAGGCGACGGCAAGGGCCAAGGGCACGAACAGGAACTTGATAATGCCGGTAAAAAAGACAATCGGCAGATAGACGATCAGAATGCTGATCGTCGCGACCAGCATTGGCAGCGCCACTTCGCCTACGCCGTCGCCGGCGGCCTGGCGGGGGAGTTTGCCCATGCCGAGATGGCGATGTACGTTTTCTAGCACGACGATGTTATTGTCCAGAAGTGTGCCGATCACCAACGCCAGGCCACCGAGGGTCATCACGTTCACGGTGTGGCCGGTGAAATAGAGCAAGACAAACGCGGCCAGGATCGAAATCGGGATTGCCAACGCGATGATCAGCGTGTACCGCAGGCTGCCGAGGAAGATGAGGACCATGAGGCAGGCGAGCCCGCCGCCCAACAGGCCCTCGTGCTCCAGTGTCTGGATGGCCTGCCGGATGTACAGAGATTGATCGAAGATCAGCTTGACCACCAGGTCCTTCGGCAGCCCCAACAGTTTTGGCAACGTAGCCTTGATCCCGTCGATCACCTGGATCGTGTTCGCTCCCGCCTGCTTCATAATTGGCAGATACACTGCCCGCCGGCCGTTGATCCGCACCACGTTGCCCTGGATCATTGTGGAGTCGGCCGCCCGGCCCACATCCTTGAGCAGGATCGGCACCCCGTTGACCACCTTGACCGGAATCTCGTTCATCTGCTCGACGAACTGGATCAGGCTGTTGGTGTAGACGTTGTAGTCGAATTCACCGATCTTCACATTGCCGGCGGGGAGCAGGAGGCTTTGGGCGTTGACGGCATTGACGACGTCCCGGGTGGACAGCCCCCGGGCCAGCATGCGCTCGCGGTCCAGAAACACGGTGATCTGACGGACCGTGCCGCCGAAGCTGGGGGCGACAAAGACCCCGGGGACGTTGGCCAGTTGCGGCCGCACGCCGTAGTAGGCCAAATCGCGGACTTCTTTCTCGCCCAGGGTCTCGCTGCTCACGGTGAGGGTGCCGATAGGGAGACTGGCGGCGCCGAACTTGATGATGATGGGCGGGAAGACGCCCTGCGGCAGATAGCGCAGGGCCGAGTAGGTGAGGCTGGTGATCTCGGCCATGCCGGCGTTGACGTCGTAGGAGGGATGGAAGTAGACCTTGATCAGGCTGACGCCGGGCAGGGAGCGGGACTCGATGTGCTCGACGTAGGAGGCTTGCAGATAGAGCTGCTCCAAGCGCAGCGTGATGGCGCCCTCGATCTCGGAGGGCCCCATGCCTTTATAGAACGTGGCGACGGCCACCACGGGCAGGTTGATCTCGGGAAAGATGTCCACCACCATGTTCTGGTAGGACACCACGCCCAGGATCACGACGATCAGACTGATCGCCACCACCGCGTAGGGATTTCGTAAAGACGCGCTGATCATGGTTCACATGCCTGTCGGCTCGGCTTGCACGGCCGTCATACGACTTGTCGGCAGGGCATGACGAACACGCGTAAGGGGATTTTGGTGTCGCCTTGCTGCTGCATCAGGTGGTCGCGAAAAGCCTGTAACCGTCCGATGACCCGCTCGGCTTGCTGATCCTCCATGGCAGCTAGAATCATGGAATTATGACCCGGCCACGTCAAGGACCCGAACGCCTCGCCCGCTTCGCCGATGCCGAAGACTTTGGGCGCTTCCGTAAACGCTTTGATGTCCAGGTCTTTTAACAGCCGCCGAATGTCTTCATCAAGCGATTGTCGAAAGATGACCAACAGCATCTGCATGGTTGTCTCCTGCGTTGAAAATGCCACCCCCTCCCTCCCCTCCCCCCTTGAGGGGGAGGGCCGGGGAGGTGAGGATTTTCATTATGCGTGGGTGAGCTATCGCTCATAGGGACTGTCTGAAAATAGGCACGAGGCTAGAGACTTGGGGCTAGCCCGCATTATTCACGAACGCTTCTGCTGCAATCGCGGATTCGCTGCTCCGACAAGCCTAGCGGCGGGCGTGCTCGCCATTCAGTCGGTCAACATACTGTTTCAAGTATGCTTCCCTCCTTCATGGCTGCGCTTGCCCGTCTCGCAACGCGACTCCCGGGTACCCGTTGCTCTTTCATCGCAACGGGTG